>DATDCP010000095.1:0-5531 GCA_036524255.1 Chitinophagaceae bacterium | reverse complement strand
GGGCTGGCGCAGATCAGCCATTTATCTTCCAGTTTATATAATGCCGAAAAGGGGTTTGGTGAAGTTTTACTGAGCTTTTCGTAAACTGATAAAGGATCAACAATTGCCTCTTCTGCAAAAAATTCCATGCAATAATTTATCTCGTAACAATCGCCACGAAGAATATGTTTTTTTAATTGTTCAATAGTTTCAATGTATTCTTTTTTTGAAATCCGTTGTTGAATACCGAGCTGATCATTTTTTAATTCCAACCTCTCATCAGTTTGCATGATCTCTTCAAAAATTTTCCCAGCATCCTCTTCGCTTTCTATTTCCATTTCCTTTTCAGAAAGCCTGATAATGATCCTTGGCTCAAAGAAGAAAATATCCGGAAAGTCATGCCTGCTTTTGTAGGTTGAAGTGACCGTCTCGATCTCATTTTTCAGATCATATCCCAAATGACCAAACAACCAACGAGGCTTTTCATCAAGAAACTTTTGAAACTCATTCAACGCATTACCGGCATTTGCAATAAAGATGTTTTTATTACCTACAGCCAGCAAACACTCAATGGAATGATAATTGGTTTGATAACGATGATTGTCCAAAAAACAAAAAATGCCGAACTGGTTTGTCCAGCTCAGCATTTTTTTCTTTGCATTCTCAGGATTTGTGATTGTAAAAATGCAGTTAGTATTGGTTGCGTTCAAAATATAAAACGGGAAATAATATCTTTTTAGTAATCCTCCTCATCATCATCGTCATACTTGTCATCATAAAGATCTTTGAACTCCTCATCCACTTTAAAATCATCTTCTTCTTCCTTGCCTTTTTTACCTCCGGCAGCAGTCCCGGTACTTTTTTTATTCTTTGATGTGGGAATATCAAATTCATCGAAGTCGGGATCCCACTCCTCTTCTTCTTCAGGTTTTTCCCACTCATCTGGTTCGTCCTCGCCATCATCATCATCGTCATCATCACCAGATTTTTTTGCAGCAGCTGGCTTAGCGCTTTTTTTTGTGGCCTTCACATCCATTTCCTCATCATCTTCCAAATCATCATCATCCTCTTCTTCCTGTTTTTTTGGTTTTGAAGAAGCCTTTTTATCAGCGTTACCGGAAGATGGCTTATGATCGAGGCCCTCGGTTTTTTTTCCTTTATCAGATTTCATTGTCATATTCCAATAAAATTAGTCACTGTAAAATTTCAGCGAAGTTTTAGAACTTCCAAATTTTTGTTCTTATTTTTTTGCTGTTCTTTTTCAAGATAGTGAAACTATCTGGTCCCGGCCCGGTCCGTTTGAAATATAATTCACTTCTACCCCCAGGTATTGATTAATAAAATCTACATATTGCTGCATGGGTACCGGTAAATCTTTTTCATTTTTTAAACCAGAAGAATCTGTTTTCCAGCCTTTGAATTTTTTATACACAGGGTTCAGGTTGATTCCCGTCATTTGATAGGGAACTTCCTCCGTGTTATTTCCATCAACATTATAAGCAGTGCAAACTTGTAATTCCTCAAACGCATCCAGAACATCAGCTTTTGTCATGACAATTTTTGTAACTCCATTTATCATGCAGGCAAACTTCAAAGCTACAAGATCGATCCAACCACAACGGCGTGGCCGGCCGGTTGTTGCTCCAAATTCATTCCCGATCTTTCTTAATTCCTCTCCGACTTTATCATTTAATTCAGTGGGAAAAGGACCGCCACCAACCCGGGTACAGTAAGCCTTGGTTACCCCGAGCACATCTTTTATCTTTTGAGGAGCCACCCCAAGTCCGCTGCAAACTCCCGCAGTAATTGTATTTGATGAAGTAACAAATGGGAATGTGCCGAAATCAATATCTAGCATGCTGCCCTGGGCGCCTTCCGCCAATATTCTTTTTCCTGCTGACAAATGATCATTAATAAAATATTCTCCGGAGACAATATTCATTGCTTTCAAAAACTCGATGGCCTCAAAAAATTCTTTTTCCCATGCAGAAATATCTTCGTGAAAAGAATAAGCTTCCAGCAATTGACGATGTTTATTACACAATTTATCATAAGCGCTTTTAAAATCGCCCCGAATCAGATCTCCAACCCTTAATCCATTTCTACCGGTTTTATCCATATATGTGGGGCCGATCCCTTTCAATGTCGAACCGATCTTATCATTACCTTTTGAAATTTCCGAAGCTTTATCCAATGCACGATGAGTTGGAAGTATCAGGTGAGTTCTTTCCGAAACAAAAAGGTTTTTTTTCAGATCAACGCCAAAGGATGCAACAGTATCGCATTCTCTTTTCAATGTCACAGGATCAAGCACTACGCCATTTCCAATAAGATTAATAGTGTTAGAATGAAAAACCCCAGATGGGATTTGATGCAGCACTACTTTTTTATCTCCTACATATAATGTATGTCCCGCATTTGGTCCGCCCTGGAATCTTGCGATCAGATCATATTTCGAAGCAAAAAAATCTACGATCTTTCCTTTCCCCTCATCACCCCACTGCAAACCAAGTATTACATCAATCATAATGATAAGCCCCCAAACCCCCTAAAGGGGGCTTTATATTCCCCACTTTAGAAAAGTATTTAAAATTGTTTAATAAATTTTTTGTTTAACAAACTGCATTACTACTATTATGCTTCTGTTGCGTCGCACTCTTGTACTGCGTTAATTCTATTCAACTTTTTTAATCTTACAGCAGCACCCCGACTTTGTCGGAGGTACCTTTAATAACCCTACTCAGCATACAATGTTACTCAAACAATAAATTACCGATTTGAATTTTCAGATCTAAGTCTCCCCTTTAGGGGGACAGGGGGTTATTAAGCGAGGCAAAAATAAGGGGGAAAGCATAATGAGCAAGTAACAAAGAATCAAGAATTCAGAATGTTGAAAACCTTTTATATCCAGGTTTATTCTAGAATCACAGTTCAGTATCGTAACGGTCTACTTTTTCAATACCGGGAAGATCGTATAGGCTTCGGACCAATTCGTCCAGTTCTTCTTTATCGTGAACGTATAGTTTTATATTTCCTTCAAACACACCTTCTTTGGCTTCAATTGTCAGTGCAGCAATATTGATACGCAATTCTCCGGATATAAGATTGGTGATCTTATTTACAACTCCTACGTCATCAAGACCAACAATTTTTAAACCCGTAAGGAATGAGATCTCTTTATTCTTTGCCCATTTAGTTTTTACAATTCGGTGCCCAAAATTGGCCATCAGCTTGGCAGCGTTCGGACAATTGGTCCGATGAATAGTCAATCCTTTACCTGTTGTTACAAAACCAAACACATCATCCCCCGGAATTGGCTTACAACAATTGGCAAGATTGTAAACTATCTTATCACTACTCTCACCAAATATTATTAGCTCGGCTTCTTTTTTAGGAAATGTGTGATGAAGACCATCCACTTTTATTTCGTGAATTTTTACCGGCTTTGGTGCTTCTATTTTATCTCCATAAACTTTAAATTCCTTTAGTTCCTTTAAGTCTATATTTTTTATAGCAACCTGGTAAAACAGGTCAAGGGCAGAGTTGAGTTTATAGTATGTCCAGAGCTCATCAATATTATGTTGATTGAATGCTGCACCCATCCCTTCGATCTTTCGCTGCACAGCGTATTTTCCATCCTCGGCAATTTTTCTTTTTTCTTCTTTCAATGCATCACGGATCCTTCCTTTTGCTTTTGAGGTAACAACAAAATTCAGCCAGTCTTCTGAAGGTTTTTGTTTGTTTGATGTAATAATCTCAACCTGGTCGCCACTACGCAGCTTATGACTTAATGGAACGAGTTTATGATTGACTTTAGCACCAATAGTCTTTACACCGATCGCACTGTGAATGGAAAATGCAAAATCAAGTGATGTAGAACCCACAGGCAACATCTTTACATCACCTTTTGGAGTGTACACATAAATTTCTTCGGCAAGAAAACTTGTTTTGAAATCTTGAAGGAAATCTACAGAGTCTGTATCCTGGTTACCGATCACTTCACGTATTTGCTGAAACCATTTATCAAAACGATTTTCATCAGCACTTCCTTCTTTATATTTCCAATGCGCCGCTAATCCTTTCTCAGCAATTTCATTCATACGTTTTGTTCTTATCTGCACCTCCACCCATTTCCCTTGTGGACCCATTACTGTTGTATGCAATGCTTCATACCCATTGCTTTTGGGATTACTAAGCCAGTCACGCAAACGTTCAGGTGCCGGCGTATACTCATCGGTGATAATTGAATATACTTTCCAACAATCACTCTTTTCATTTTCAGGAGTGGACTCAAGAATGATCCGGATAGCAAACAGGTCATATACTTCTTCAAAACTCACTCCTTTCTTTTTCATTTTGTTTTGAATGGAATGAATATGCTTTGGTCGTCCGTATATTTCAAATTTTAATTCAGCCTTATCCAGTTTATCTTTTAACGGCTTAATAAATTCATTGATGTACCTGCTTCTTTCTTTTTTTGTCTCCGCCAGTTTTCTTGCGATCTCTTTATAAGTATCAGGCTCTAAATATTTCATCGCAAGGTCTTCCATCTCTGTTTTAATATTATACAAGCCCATGCGATGTGCAAGCGGCGCATATACATAAACAGTTTCAGAAGAAATTTTCAATTGTTTATCCGATTTCATATGATCCAGCGTACGCATATTGTGAAGCCGGTCGGCAAGCTTTATAAGAATGACCCGTGGATCATCAGTAAGTGTAAGCAGTATCTTTTTAAAATTCTCAGCTTGTTGAGATGCGTTAACATCAATAACATTGGAGATCTTTGTAAGCCCATCAACGATCCTGGCGATCTCATTTCCAAACTCTCTTTCAACATCTTCAAGACTTATATCGGTGTCTTCAACCGTATCATGTAAAAGTGAGCAAATAGTAGAACGAACTCCAAGCCCTATTTCCTCCACACATATTCTTGCAACTGCGATCGGGTGGAGAATATATGGCTCCCCGCTTTTTCTACGCATAGTTTTGTGTGCCTCAACCGCCATTTCGAAGGCAAGACGGATAAGCCGCTTATCGCCTGGCTTCAATTTGGTTTTCAACCCCCGCAATAAGGCACGGTATTCCCTCAGGATCAGTTTCTTTTCCTGCTCTTCATTCAAATTATATTTGGGTAACTGGGCAAGGGTATCCATGAACAGCGAATTTACTTAAAAACAGCCGTTTTTTCTGAGTGAAATCTGCTACATTTGCAGCCCCAAAAGATAATTGTTTGAGGTTCGAAGTTTGAGGTTTGAGAATAACCCGAAACTTCAATTCTGAAACTTCAAACTACCGACCGGATGTGGTGAAATTGGTAGACACGTCAGACTTAGGATCTGATGCCGTAAGGTGTGGGGGTTCGAGTCCCTCCATCCGGACAGTTGAACTTCGAACAAGGGTAAGCATAATGGCAAAATTCTTGTTCGAAGTTTATTTTAAATCTTGAAATATGGCTACAGTTACAAAAGAGAATATCGGTTTACTGAACGAGAAAATCACATTAAAACTGGAGAAAACCGATTACCTCCCCACTTTTGAAAAATCATTAA
>DATDCP010000094.1:0-4755 GCA_036524255.1 Chitinophagaceae bacterium | reverse complement strand
CAAAATGTTCTAATGATCATAAAAATCGGGTTGGTCGTTCTTCTTATCAGCTCACTTTTTTTCCCCTCCAATTATGCTTCCCAAACTATAAAAGCGATCGTTCCTGATCCGTCGTGGAATGATTATATAAAATCATTTGGTATTGCCCTGATCGCTGTTTCATTTACTTATGGCGGCTACCAGCAAACCATAAATTTTGGAGACGAAGTGGAAAATCCACGTAAAACAATTCCACGCGGTATATTTATTGGTATACTGATCATCATAGCACTTTATCTTACTATAAGTTTTGCTTATTATAAAATTATCGGGTTTGAAGAATTGAAAATTTCAAAAGGAATTGCTGCTATTGTGGCAGAAAAAATGTTCGGTGTACCGGGTAAATATATTACATCAATTCTTTTGTTTCTTGCTGTGCTTGCTTACGTAAATGTTTTATTGCTGAGCAACCCGAGAGTTATGTATGCAATGAGCATGGATGGGATCTTACCGGCTGCTTTTAAAAAGAAGGAAGAGAAAAAGGATGTGCTGACGGTGAGCCTCACTGTCTTTGCAGCCATGTGTGTTATTGTTTTATTTTTTGCTGATACGTTTGATAAAATATTAAGCTTTACCATTTTTCTTGATTCATTTGGAATGGCATTTTCTGCAGCCACTATTTTTATTTTAAGAAAAAGGACAAAACATCTTGATGGCACCGGCATTTATACCATGAAGTTTTTCCCGGTAATGCCTGTAATATTTATTGCTGCTTATATTTTTGTGGCCGCAAGTATTGCTATCAATACACCACAATATGCAATAATAGGTATCGGGTCAATTATACTTTTTATGCTGATCTATTTTTTTACCCGTGGAATGAAAAAACAAATTACGTAAGATGGATCTTTCCTATATATTAAATGAGTTGGGAGAAGAAAGAGAAAATTATTTCAATGCTATCTCACCACCAATAGCACAGACAAGCAATTTTGCTTTTAAAACTGTTGCTGATCTAAGTAAAGCATTTGAAGATGAAATGGGAGGTTATTTATACAGCCGCGGTTTAAATCCAACAGTTGAGATCCTTAGAAAAAAATTAGCGGCACTCGATGGAGCAGAAGATTGTCTTGTTTTTAATAGCGGTGCAGCGGCCATCTTTGCCGGTGTGCTTGCCAATGTAAAAGCGGGTGATCATATCGTTTCTGTAAAGGCTCCTTATACATGGGCGCAAAGAATGTTTGATGTGGTGTTGCCACGATTTGGAGTAACGACTACCTATATTAATGGAACAAGAATTGAAAACTGGGAGGCAGCTACAAAACCAAATACAACTTTATATTATCTCGAATCACCCAATAGTTGGGATTTTGCCTTGCAACCGATAAAAGAAGTTGCGGCGTTGGCAAGATCAAAAAAAATTACAACTTTTATTGACAACAGTTATTGCTCGCCTCTATATCAAAAACCGATTGAAATGGGAATTGATATGGCCATGCAAACTGCAACCAAATATATCGGCGGGCATAGTGATACACTTGGAGGTGTATTGAGCGGAACCCAGGCGATGATGAAGAAAATATTTGATAGTGAATACCTGAACATTGGTAGCGGTATTCAGCCTTTTAATGCCTGGTTATTAATAAGAGGTTTGCGAACACTTCCGGCCCGTATCGATCGCATTACCAAAACTTCACTTGATGTTTTGAAATTCTTAAAATCGCATTCGAAAATGGAATCTGTCATTTTTCCTTTTGATGAATCTTTTCCGCAATACCAATTGGCAAAGCAACAAATGACGGGTGCCTGCGGATTGATGACGATGGTTTTAAAAACTAACAAACGGGCTGAGATCGTGAAATTCTGCGAGAGCCTTCAACATATTATGATGGCGGTAAGCTGGGGCGGGCATGAAAGTTTGGTGATCCCTAAATGTTCGGGCGTTCCAGTTTCGGATTTTGATCCTTCAAATCCCGAGCATAAATGGGTTCGCCTGTATGTTGGTTTGGAGGAGCCGGATTACCTAATTAAGGATTTGGATCAGGCTCTTGAAATGATGAATAATAATTAACCCTCCGTTTGTCAAAATTCAGTCATGGGGAAAATCCAATTCTCCTAATTTTGCGCCATGTTAAAAAGTCTCGCCGCATCGCTCATCGCTTTTTTAATCGTTTTATCTGCACCTGCGCAGGAAAAATGGAATTTGTTGAAATGTGTTCAATATGCAAAGGCCAATAATATTTCTGTAAAACAAGCAGACCTGCAAACCCGTTTTTCTGATGTAACCTATAACCAAAGTAAAAGTGCCCAGTATCCATCGTTGAATTTCCAGAATAGTACCGGTTATCGTTTTGGTCGTTCAGAAAACCCTGCAACCGGTGTACTTGAGGATAATAATTTCTTAAGCTCCAGTTTCAGCCTTCAATCGGGAGTTACATTGTTCAATTGGTTTGTGAAGAGAAATACTATTGAAAGTAACAAGCTGGCGAATGAAGCTGATAAAGCACAGGTATTAAAAGTACAGGATGATATTGCCATAAATGTAGCCGTCGCTTATTTGCAAATATTGCTTGCAAGAGAACAGGCAAACCTTACAAGAGTTCAGATCGGTACCACGATGGAGCAATTAACTAATACCAGGAAAAGGGTTGATGCAGGTGTATTACCGGAATTAAATTCTGCGGAACTGGAAGCACAGCTCAGCCGGGACAGTTCAAACCTTATAACAGCAGAAGCAAGTGTTCAGACTTTTATTTTGCAAATGAAAGCATTGCTTAATCTTGATGCTGGTGCTCCCTTTGATATTGAATCGCCATCGGTAGATAAAATTTTTATTGAAAATTTGGCGGATCTGCAACCAGAGGCTGTTTATGCACTGGCATTACAAAACCTTCCGCAAAACAAAGTGATCGACCTTCGACTCCTGTCTGCAAAAAAAGATGTAGATGTTGCAAAAGGACAAATGTATCCATCGATAACAGCATTTGGGGGAATTGGTACCAGTTATGTAAATGTAAAAAGGCCCGTAGTAGGCCCGGGCCCTGATAAACCCACTGATGCATATGTAACGATTGGGCCGACTACTTTCAATGTGTTCGCTCCATCGTTTATTCAAACCGGCGAAAGACTTACTCCTTTTGGTGATCAGTTAAATACAAACCTCAGTGAGAGCATCGGAATTGGCTTAAGTATTCCCATTTTTAATGGAAAATCTGCCCGTGCGAACTGGGAGAGAACAAAGCTGCAGGTTAGACAATGGGAACTGACCAAAGAACTGGATAACCAGACTTTGAAACAGAATATTTACAGAGCTTATAATGAGGCTACATCATCCATGCAGTTATTTAATGCGGACAAAAAAAGCGTTCAGACTTCAGGAAAATCTTATGAATATGCGCAAAAAAGATATGACCAGAACCTGTTATCAACTTTTGATCTGCTCAATAGCCAGAATAATTATTTGAGAGCGCAGATACAGGCATTGTATTCACAGTACGATTATATCTTTAAGATGAAGTTGCTTGAATTTTATAAAGGACAGGGAATAAGATTATAGTTCTGAGTCTTTAGTTGGGAGTCGGGGAAAAGTTGAATAGCGAATGGAACGTACATGAGTGCGACGCAACGGATGCTGAATAGAATTTCAAAAGTTAGTACATAAAATAAATTTCTATAAAATGAGTAAAACAGTAAAATGGATTTTGTTCAGTTTGCTTGGCGTAATTGTTTTGTTGGTAGGTTATAAAATGTTGGCCGGTAAAAAGGATGAAGGTTTAAAAGTATCTACTGAGAAAACAAGTCGTCGCACAATTACAGAAACCGTAAATGCAAGCGGAAAAGTGTATCCTGAAATTGAAGTAAAGATCAGCCCGGATATCTCTGGCGAAATTGTAGAACTGAATGTAGAAGAAGGCGACAGCGTGAAAAAGGGACAGATCCTTGCAAGGATCTTTGCGGATATCTATGCATTACAAAGAGATGAAGCGGCTTCCCGTGTAAATCAATCTGCTGCCACAGTGGAAAATAGCAAGGCATCACTTGAAGCATTGCAGGCCACACTTGACCAGGCAAAACAAAATTATGACCGTAATAAAAAATTGTATGATGATAAAGTGATCTCCCGTTCCGAGTTTGAAGGATTTGAAACCGCTTATAAATCTGCGCAGGCTAATTATAATGCAGCAAAGCAAAATATAAAAGGTCTGGAAGCTGGTGTACAAACAGCACAAACAGGTTTAAGTTCCGCAAATAAAAACCTGGGAAGAACAACACTGGTTGCGCCAATGGACGGTATCATTTCTTCTCTGTTAGTAAAAAAAGGTGAGAGAGTGTCTGGTAACAGTTTCAGCTTAGGTACAGAAATGATGCGTGTTGCTGATATGAGTGTGCTGGAAGTAAGGGTCGATGTGGGAGAGAATGATGTTGTAAAAGTTCATCTTGGCGATAGCGCCGATGTGGAAGTGGATGCTTATAATAACAGGAAGTTCAAAGGAATAGTAACACAGATAGCAAGCAGTACAAAAGGCGGCACAGGCGGAAGCGCATTAGCCAGTACCGATGTAACACAATATGAAGTAAGGATAAGACTTGACAGGAGCTCTTATAGTGATCTTATAGACCCGTCAAAGCCAAAATGTTTTCCTTTCCGTCCCGGGATGAATGCCAGCGCTGATATAAAAACCAAGCGCCGGGATAATGTACTGTCGGTTCCAATTAATTCAGTTACTACAAGAGTGATCGGAAGCGATAAAACAATTGCTGATCAAAAGAAAGAAG
>DATDCP010000093.1:0-15082 GCA_036524255.1 Chitinophagaceae bacterium | reverse complement strand
AGCCCTGCGAAAGCAAAAACAATTGAAAAGATACTCGGGAGTGACTTCCAGGTAAAGAGTTGTTTTGGCCACATCCGCGACTTGCAAAAGGCCGGAATGGGGATTGATATGGATAAAAACTACGAACCCACTTACATTATTTCGCCAGAAAAAGAGAAGGTTGTCAAGGACTTAAAAGGTTTAGCGAAAAAATCTGATGAAGTATGGCTGGCGACGGATGAGGACCGTGAAGGTGAAGCGATCAGTTGGCATTTATGTGAAGTATTGGGTCTTGATCCGCGAAAGACCAAGCGAATTGTTTTTCATGAGATCACGAAGCCTGCGATAAAAGCTGCCGTTGAAAATCCACGGACTGTCGATATGAATTTGGTAATGGCCCAGCAAGCCCGGCGTATATTAGATAGAATTGTTGGGTTTGAATTGAGCCCGGTTCTTTGGCGCAAGATCAGTATGAGGAATAACCTGAGTGCCGGTCGTGTACAAAGTGTGGCTGTAAAGTTGATCGCCGAAAGAGAAAGAGAGATCAATGCATTCAATTCGGTTAGTACATTTAAGGTTGAAGGTTTTTTCACTGCAAATGATGTTGGCGGAAAGCCTGTAACATTTTCAGCAGAAGGTAAAAAACAAAACACCGTAGAAGATGCTGAAGCATTTTTGAAAAGTTGTATCGGTGCTAATTATACTGTTAGTGATATACAGGTAAGACCTGGAAAGAAATCACCTGCTCCCCCATTTACTACTTCCACATTGCAGCAAGAAGCATCAAGAAAACTTGGTTACGGGGTAAGCCGCACAATGATACTTGCACAAAAGCTTTATGAAAGTGGTAAGATAACTTATATGCGTACGGACAGTGTGAGTTTGAGTAATACTGCACTGGGCGATCTTACGAATACAATAAAAGAAATGTATGGTGAGCAATATCACCAGTTCAGAAAATTTAAGAACAAGAATGAAAGTGCACAGGAGGCCCATGAAGCGATCCGTCCTACCTACATGAATAATACAACTGTTGAAGATGCTGAATGTAAAAAGTTGTATGAACTGATTTGGAAAAGAACAATGGCCTGCCAGATGGCCGATGCTGAAACAGAAAAAACAACTGCGAAAATTAATATCTCTTCCAATAACGATGAACTGACTGCGCAAGGTGAAGTGCTGAAATTCGATGGCTTTTTAAAAGTATATCGTGAAGATCGTGATGATGATGACCTCGCAGAAGAAGAACAGGAAGGCATGCTGCCTCCATTAACTGTTGGACAGAAACTACCACTGAAAGAATTGAAAGCGACAGAAAGATTCAGTCGTGCTGCTCCCAGATACACTGAAGCATCATTGGTAAAGAAAATGGAAGAGTTGGGTATTGGTCGTCCTTCAACCTATGCTCCAACAATCTCTACTATTTTAAAAAGAGGTTATGTCGAGAAAAGAGATAAAGAAGCTGTGCAAAGAGATTACCGTGTATTGGTATTGAAAAAAGATAATATAACAAAGGTTACTGAAGTTGAAAATACAGGTGCAGAAAAATCAAAATTGTTTCCGACCGATCTTGGATTGGTAGTGACGGATTTTTTGACACAGTATTTTGATGATATAATGGATTATAGTTTTACGGCAAGGATCGAAGAAGAGTTTGATGAAGTGGCTGAAGGAAAAATGAAATGGCATAAGATGATCGATGATTTTTATTTGCCATTTAAAAAAGATGTTGATAAAACAATTGAAACCGCAGAAAGAGCAAGTGGCGAAAGGGAACTGGGTGTCGATCCAATTTCAGGCAAACCAATTATTGCAAGAATGGGACGTTATGGCCCAATGGTACAAATGGGTATATCAGACGAAGAAGAGAAACCACATTTTGCCGGGTTAAAACGTGACCAGAGTATCGAAACAATTACTCTTGAGCAGGCATTAGATCTTTTTAAACTACCCCTTACACTTGGTGAATACGAAGGAGAAGAAGTATATGTGAATGCGGGCCGCTTTGGTCCTTATGTAAAATTTGGGGAAGCTTTTATTTCTATTCCAAGAGGTGAAGACCCATTGGAGATGGATCTTGAAAGAGCAATTGAACTGATCAAAGAAAAACAAAAAGCAGATGCACCGATTGCGATGTTCGATGGCAAACCCGTAACTAAAGGCAAAGGACGTTTTGGTCCTTACATTAAATGGAACGATATGTTCATTAATGTACCTCGCAGATATAACCATGATAATTTAAGCCAGGCAGATATCAATGAACTGGTAGAAGCAAAAATTAAAAAAGAAGAGAACCGCTATATACAACATTGGCCCGAAGAAAAAATTTCTGTTGAAAATGCCCGTTGGGGTCCGCTAATTAAGTTTGGTAAAAAGATCGTTAGACTTCCGAAAAAAGCAGATGATACAAAATACAAGGCTGAGGATCTTAAAGACCTTCCATTGGAAGAAGTGAAGAAAATGATCATAGCAGCGATACCAAATGCGTTTGGTAAAAAGAAGGCGGCGAAAAAAGCTCCTGCGAAAACTGCAGCTAAAGAACCTGCGAAGAAAAAAGCGGCAGCTAAGAAGAAGAAATAAACTCACGATCAACAATTTCAAAAACGAAATTATTTTTGCTGATTGTGAACAGCTTAACTGCTGAAACTTTCGCCTATTTTTGAGCAAGCTGCCATAAATTGCGACACCCTACATGACAACAACTTTTCGACTTTTGGTAATTACGACAATTGTCTTGCTGTATAGCTGCAAGTCTAAAACTGACTTTACCAAAAACTATAACAATTCAAACGAAGTTGCTTTTAATTTAATTAAGCAATGCGTTGACACAATGACTAACATAAATCCTTCAATTAATACAAAAAACTATGTTCTTGATTTAAGTAGTATTGACACTTTAAACAAACAAGGCATAGACAGCTTTCTTCAAATTAAGAATTCGAACAGTCCAACAACATTAGATGACTCAACTATGATTTTTGAAAACGGTGACCTATCAAGATTTCATATGAAGCAAAGCATGATAATAAAAATCAGGACAATAACTTATAAAAGTGACAAAGTTGCGTTGGTGACAGCTAGTAAAATTAAATCGACAGACGAAATTATCGACGCAACAATAGAACTGGTACGACAATCGGACGGTTATAAAATCAATAGTTTAAAAATTACAAAGTGACGATTTACGGCAGCTTACATGCAGTTTTGCGGTAGCGGGGGGCGACGCAAAGCGTCGGTCATCACCTGTAATTCTATTTAGCTTTTGTATCGGCTGACGTTTATCTATTAGGCTTTTGAATAAAATTTTATCTTTAGTAACACCGTTCAGCACTCGTCGCCCGGGGCGACGTAAAAGAATTGCCCCGCCGACAGCAAAGCTGTGAACGTTAGGTGAAATTTGTTCTAAACATTAAAGCTAAATTTGTCATCACAGGTATATTTTTTTTGATTCTAACGATAAATGGGTAAAATCAAACAAAATGACTAAAATTGAAACAAGTAATTTCAAAAGGCTTATTGGAATTTGGAAAACTGAAGGAATAATTTTGGCAGATAACGGGAATTCAAAATTGGTTGGCATTGATAGCTATGAATTTATTCTCGATGGAAATTATATTCTACATAAAGCTGATGTAAAAATGGGAAATGAAAAAAGTGAAACCTTTGAAATTATTGCATTAGAAAGTTCTATTGAAAAAGGAAAATTGCAATACTTTAATTCGAAAGGTGAAAGTGGCGTTATGACAAGTTCCCTGACTAAAAACAATTTTAAAATTAAAGGTGACAAAATAAAATTTGAAGGCACTATTAACGATGAAAACACCAAGTTAGTTGGAAAATGGTATTTGCAAGCCGACAATGACGAGTGGATTGACTTCATTCACCTAAATCTTACGAAACAAAATTAGCCTGTATACAACAGGCAGTTTGGCAAGACTTAATCATTTGACAACATCATATATATTTTTTTTAAACCCTTATTATAACTAATATTTCCGTACCTTTTACAGACTTTCTTCCACATTTATTTAAACACAAACCACCAAAATGAAACGCAGAAAATTTATCCAGGATTCAGCAATGCTTGCATTAACAGTAGGCGTATTTGGAAAAATAAAATGGGATGGACAGAAATATGTTGGCACTGATCCAACAACAACTGATATACTGGGACCATTCTATCGCCCCGGTGCTCCATTTAAAACTGATCTTGTACAAGCAGGAACAAAAGGAGAAATCATGCATTTCAGTGGAACAGTTTTCGGAAAAGATGGCAAAGCATTAAAAAGTGCATTGGTTGAAATATGGCATTGCGATGAGAATGGTGTGTATGATAACACTTCTGATGCATATGTTTATCGCTCTTCATTTAAAACCGGCGGTGATGGAAAATATAATTTCAAATCCATCTATCCTGTGCCGTATGCAGCAAGTGCTACATTAACAAGGCCTGCACATATTCACATGAGAATTTCTGCGGCTGGCGTGCAAGACCTGGTAACACAAGTTTACTTCAAAGGAGATAAACATATAGCCGGAGATATTAGTGCAAAAGATCCAAGTGCTTTAAATCGTGTTCTTGATATGACAAAGAATTCAAAGAATGAGAAAGTGGTGAAGTTTGATGTTTATCTGAAAGATGAATATGTACTTGAAGCATCCGCTTTCAAAAAAATTGAAGGATTGTATGAAATGAGTGACAAATCAATGATCGAATTTTATAAAGATGGCGACCAGCTATTTGCAAAAATAAATGGACAGATCATGGAAGCCATGGATTATAAAGGCGACAATAGTTTTGCAGGTGGCATTGACTATGTCAAAGCAAAATTTGAGTTACTTAATGGTGGTGGAGCGAAAGTAAAAGTTACTATTAAGGATGATAAGCCTATTGAAATAACAGGAACAAAGTTGCTTAAGTATTAAAATTGGTGAACTCAAAACAATTTAAGCATTTGACAATTTATCAAAGCTCTAATCTATAACCACTCCTGTATTCTCTTTTCACAAATTGATTGGCCGGTTCAAAATTGGTGATCTTCATACTCTCACCATTCCATAACAATTGTTTACGGCCATTGAATTTTCTTTGATTGCCTTGCATTTCAAAATGATTATAACTTAATACAGCGAGATTTCCCATCAATACAGTTTCTGTTAACGGCCCTGCTTGTGAGAATGGAGAACTGGTATAAGCCCCATAGCCTTTTTTACATGCATCCGTCCATTGTGTTTGATGTCCTTCTGATCCATTTTTTACAAATTTAAATCTCGACGTTGGCAGCGTCGTTGAAGCCATCAACCTTGTGGGCAACAACGTTGGCTTTCTTCCAAACAATCCAGCCATCAATTTTCCTTTTGTTCCTTCAAATAAAATTCCACCATCCCATTCACCAAATTCTTCATCAGGTAAAAGTTCTGCAGGGCGTTTTGGTTTGATGCCTCCATCATACCAGATCAACTGGACTGCAGGAAAATTTCCACGCTTTGGAAATTGAATATGAATTTTTGAAGAAGGAGGAAAGCTTCCTTTATAAAAACTTTCCTGGAAATAACCGGTGTAAACAGATGTAACGCTACACTCCACCGAAACAGGATAACCCAGTTTTAATGCACGATATGGCACATCCATAAAATGGCAACCCATATCTCCTAATGATCCTGTTCCAAAATCTGTCCATCCACGCCAGGTAGAAGGATGATAAGCGGGATGATAATCTCTCACTGGTGCAGTTCCTAACCAAAGATCCCAATCCAATTCTTTTGGTACATCATGCTTGCCTGTTGGCAATGAAACACCTGATGGCCATACAGGACGGTTTGTCCAAACATGAACCGTGTGCACCGGGCCAATAACGCCTGCTTGTATCCATGTTTCTACATTTCTTGTATCATCACCACTACTTCCCTGGTTGCCCATTTGTGTAACCACTTTATACTTCTTTTCTGCCTGTGTTAAAATTCTTGCTTCGTAAATATCATGTGTCAAAGGTTTTTCCAAATAGACATGTTTGCCCAATTGCATACACGGCAATGCCTGGATTGCATGCATGTGATCCGGTGTTGTGATGATCACTGCGTCAATATTTTTCTGCTCTTTATCCAGCATCTCCCTGAAGTTTTTATAGTAAGGAGCATGGGGCCACATGTTTCTTGCTTTCACAGCCCTGCGATCATCTACATCACAAAGAGCTACTATATTTTCAGCGCCGTTGTTCCATGCATAAGGAAGATTTACTTCAGCCTTTCCTCCCACTCCAATTCCTGCAATATTTAATTTATCGCTTGGCGCTATAAACCCTTTCCCTAAAACATGCCTTGGTACGATCATAAATCCGCCGGCTACAATGGAGGCATCACGTAAAAAGGAACGACGGGAATAATCTCCGGGAGTTTTCTTTTTCATTGGCAAATTTTTATCAAGGTACTAACTAGATAGAAGATTATTGAAAAATATCCTTTCATCCCCATTTATAAAAAATCGCAAAACATATACCTAACTTTACAGCATGAAAAATATTTTGCTGGTTGTAGGGGCAATTTTGCTGGCATCTTTTGCTTGTAAAAAAGACAACACGGCAACTACAACATCAGTTGAAAAGAAATTTTATCGCTGGGATGAATTTAACATGGGTGTTGATCTTTCCTATGTAAATCAAATAGAAGACTATGGTGGCACTTACAGTGATTCAGGAAAAGTAAGAGATTGTTTCAAAATATTAAAGGATCATGGCGCCAATACAGTTCGTGTACGACTCTGGCATACTCCAACATGGATCGGCAATTTGAATAATGGAAAAATGTACTATGATCTCTATGGAGTAGAGAAATCAATCCGCCGTGCAAAAGAAGCAGGTATGGCTGTTAGTCTTGATATTCATTATAGCGATCGTTGGGCTGATCCTGGGGCGCAGGAAACACCGGCTGCATGGGCAGGATTGCCGTTGAATATTCTTAAAGATTCAGTTTATAATTACACAATGGCTGTTTTAAATTATTATAAGAGCAAAAATCTTACGCCTGAATTAGTGCAGGTTGGAAATGAAACCAACAATGGCATGTGCTGGCCAGCAGGTAAAATTGTAAATAACAATTTTGCTGCTTATGCTACATTATTGAAAAGTGGTATCAAGGCAGTTCGGGATTTTTCTGCTACATCACCCATCAAGCCTAAAGTAATTATTCATGAGGCGCAACTGCAATCTGCGGGTTGGTGGATGAATGGAATTACTAATGAAGGTATAACTGACTATGATATTATTGGATTATCACATTATACTAAATGGTCTACAGTAAAAACAATGCAGGGAGTAACAGATACAATCAGGAAGCTTGTAACAACCTATAATAAAACTGTGATGATCGTGGAAACCGGCTATCCATGGACAACAGGTAACGGCGATAGTTACAATAATATTTTTTCACCCAATGATGCGGCTCCAGGTTATACAATTTCTGTCGATGAACAATATCGCTATTTAAAAGATCTGACACAGGCCATCATCAATGGTGGAGGCAAAGGCATTCAGTATTGGGAACCTGCGTGGATCACATCAAGACTTAATGATAGCTGGGGCATTGGTTCAGGATGGGATAATGTAACCTTATTTGATTTTACTGGCAATGTTTTGAAGGGTGCAGATTATATGAGTACGCCGTATAAATTCTGAAATAAATTGTATTTTAGATTTATGAAGTCAATAAAAAAAACAACTCCGCAATTCATTACCGATAAAAAAGGTAATAAAATATCTGTTGTTATTCCGCTTACACAATATAAACGTATACTTCAGGAATTGGAAGAACTAGAAGACTTAAGACTTTACGATGAAGTAAAAGCCAGGAAAGAAAAAACGATTCCATTTAATCAATATCTTCAACGCCGTCGTAAAAAAAATGCCTGAATATCAAGTTCGCATTACAAAGACAGCACAAAAACATGGACAAGATCCCATCTCAAATTGCAACCAAGTTATTTGATTTAATCCAATCCTTAGCTACTATCCCACGTTCACCCGGATGTAAAAAATTAAAAGGAAGAGATGGCTTTCGCATTCGCAAAGGTGATTTCAGAATAATTTATGATGTTATTGATAAACTTTTGATAGTTGAGGTAATTGCTATTGGTGACAGAAAGGATATTTACGATTAATTTTTTTAAAATGAATAGATCCTATTGGGAAAAGATAGCACCAGCTTATAGCGAAGAAATCTTTGATGTTTTAAAAAATGACAGTAAAGGAATAATTGTCTCTGCCATAAAAAAAGTTTCATCAAAAAATAAAACGGTTATTGATATTGGTTGCGCCATTGGTAAATGGCTGCCTGTCCTCTCTCCTGCTTTTAAAAAAGTGTATGCTGTTGACATATCAGCAGAAAATCTTGAGATAGCTAAAAGGCTTTATCCTGAATTTACAAATGTGGAATACGGCCGAATTGATATGTCAAGTCCAAAAGCAAAAACGCCATTATGTGATGTTGCTATTTGCATCAATGCTATTCTAACTGATTCATTGAAAAAAAGAAATGCTTTTTTTACAAACCTAAAAAAGTGCATAAAGAAAAAAGGTCATTTGATCCTTGTCATTCCTTCTCTTGAGTCGTCAATGCTCACCTCGATCATTCGCCAAAGATGGAACCCCGATAAAGATGCTAATGGAGTGATCAGCAAAAAAAACAGTGGTGCTCAATTAATAAATATTTTACAAGGCAATGCAGAGATCGATAGTGTTCCTACCAAGCATTATCTCAAGGAAGAACTACAGTTACTCCTCAGCAACGAAGGGTTAATAGCGGAAGATTTTCAGAAAATAGAGTACGAGTGGGATACCGAGTTTCTAAAGCCTCCAAAATGGTTAACAGAGCCAAAACCATGGGATTGGATGGTTATAGCAAGAAAGCTATGATTTTTATCGATTATATTATTTTAGATTTCGGATTGCAGATTTTAGATTAAATCCGAAATCTCAAATCTAAAATCTGCAATTCCCTCTACTTTCCCCCACCTGTGGAAAATTTTAACGGTTTTGCATCGTTATTAAAACAGACATTTACAAAACCCAATGCCGCCAATGGAAACCACAAAAGAACTATCCGCACTTTTCACCCTCATCGACGATCCAGATGAAGAGGTCTTTGGCGCCGTATCAGAAAAAATAATTGACTACGGCAAAAACATCATTCCTAGTCTTGAACATTTATGGGAAACGATACCTGATGAAAATGTGCAGCAGCGTATTGAACTGCTCATCCATCGTTTGCATTATCGTGACCTTAGTGAAGATTTCAGGCAATGGAATGTTTCCGGGCATCATGACCTGATGCTTGGAGCATTGCTCGTTTCTAAATTTCAATATCCTGATCTTGCCACAGCACCCGTATTACAGGAAATAGAAAAAATTCGCCGTAACATCTGGCTTGAATTAAATAACTATCTCACTCCGTTGGAGCAAATAAATATCGTCACCAGTATTCTGTATAGTTATTATGGATTGAAAGGCGGAGAAATAAATTACCAGGAAACAAATGAATTTTTAATTCATAAAACACTGGAAGCAAAAAGAGGCAACCAACTTAGCAACGGCATTTTATATCTTGTACTTTCCGAATTGCTTGATATTCCTGTAAAAGCAGTTTCTATTCCGAAACAATTTGTGCTGGCTTATTTTAAACACGGCTATAGTGATGAGACACTTGAAAATCCACAGGAGAAAATTGAATTTTATATAGATCCTACAAGCGGACAAGTATTTACTCATAAAGATGTAGCCAGTTATTTTAAAAGAATTTCTGTTGAACCTTCCCCGGCATTTTTCAAACCGAAAAACAATCGTTCTGTTATAAAATATTTACTGGAAGAAAACAGTAAGTGTTTTACCAGTGAAAAGGACCTGCATAAACAAAAAGAATTACAGGATTTGGCTAACTTACTGGACTAAATAAAAATTATGTCCGTTATTTCCTGGAGTGATTTTGAAAAGGTAGAGATCCGTTGCGGTACTGTCATAGATGTAAAAGACTTTCCGAAAGCAAGAAAACCATCTTACCAGATCTGGATCGATTTCGGCATTGAATTAGGCATCAAAAAGTCTTCAGCACAGGTTACCAATTACTACAAAAAAGAAGACCTGGTTAACAAGCAGGTAATTGCCGTTGTTAATTTTCCTCCCAAACAAATAGCCGACTTCTTCAGCGAATGTCTTGTCCTTGGTGTTTATGATGAAAACAATCATGTAATTTTATTGCAACCCGAAAGGGCGGTTAAAAATGGACAACGCATCGGCTAACATACCTGACACCGTTTCTTATACAACTTATTATCACTCTCCGGTTGGTTTGCTCAAAATTTCAGGCACGGAAAACTATATTAGTGAAGTTTCTTTTTTTGACAAAGCCCAAAAGCCGGAAGGAAAAAAGAAAAGTCTGCCTCCATTAATGATACAATGTCTTGAGCAATTGATACAATACTTCCAGGGGGAGAGAAGAGTTTTTGAATTACCAATTCATCAACCGGGTACTCCATTTCAACAAGAAGTTTGGAATGAACTAATGACAATTCCTTACGGAAGAACGATCAGCTACCTTGAGTTAGCAAGAAAAACAGGAGATCACAAAGCAACAAGAGCGGTTGCAAATGCAAATGGGAAAAATAATGTTGCCATCATAGTTCCATGTCACCGTGTTATTGGCTCCAATCGTGAATTGATTGGTTATGGCGGAGGTTTATGGAGAAAGAAATGGTTACTTGAACTTGAAGCAAAAGTGGCGCATGGGGTACAGACGCTTTTCTGAGTTTTTAGTTTAAAGTTTTTAGTCTTTAGTTTTAAAAATTAAAACTGCTGAACTACAAACCACAAACTATACACTTTAGACTATCCCCTACTCATATCATCACTTGTAAATCCCAGCGGCAATAATTGACTTGCCTTTTCAAAAACAAATATTTTTCCTTCAAGCCCTGCAAGGATCAAACGAATTGGTTTTTTTACACGCATCTCATATTCCTGCAATGATTGCCGGCACATTCCACAAGGGGCAATTGGTTGATTGCTGTTTCCATTTCCACTGTGATAACTGATGGCCATGGTCTCAATAGCCATTTCAGGATATAAAGTAGAGGCAGAGGCAAGCAAAACTCTTTCGGCACATAGGCCGACGGGATAAGATGCATTTTCCTGGTTAGTACCTGCAACAATTTCTCCATTCACCAGCTTTGCAGAAGCGCCAACATAAAAGTTTGAATAAGGCGCATAAGCCTGCTTTGTTACTTCACGGGCCTCATTTAGCAGCCATGCATCTTCCTTCGTTAATTCGTTGATATCATCAAAAACCTTATAACTGATCTCAATCTTATTTTCCTTCATGTCGATAAGTTAATTCATTTTCCTAATACAACAAATCCCGCCAGAGGCGGGATCGTTGAAATTATTTTACGAATCTGAATAATCGGTTCCATCTCGGCCCTTTATCCCAACTGAACCAGATAAGCCACGCTTTACCAACGACCCTGTCTTCGGGAACAAAACCCCAGAAACGACTATCCTGCGAGTTATGCCTGTTATCTCCCATCATCCAATAATAATCCATTTTGAAAGTGTAGGTAGTTGTTTCTTTCCCATTTAAAAAGAACTTGCCATCCTTCATATAAAAATCATTGTGCTCATAATTTCGAATCGCCCTTTCATAAACTGGATAATCGGTCGGCGTTAATGTAATTGTAACTCCTTTCTTTGGTATCCATATTTTGCCATAGTTATCAACTGCCCATTTATGCAAAGTGTCATACGGAAAAAGGTCATAAGGTCTCGGTTCATTATCAATAAGTGGTTCTATTTTCTTTACCAAAGAAGATTTATCCAACAATGCTTTTTCGGCCACTGTCATGTTAAGAGTGTACATGGACCTGCTTTGAGGGTCATAATCTCCGGGATTCATCATCATACCCATTTCTTCAAGACCGCCTTCGTCAAGAGTTACATTCTCTTTTACTTCGACCAAGTATTTACGGGCAGAATTTGCCGGTGTTTGCTGCTTTATTCCGTTAATATAAACATCTCCATTGATCACTTGCAATGTATCGCCTGCAATACCAACACATCGCTTTATATAATTATCTGTTTTATCAGCAGGATGCTCCACGACCGGGTAAAGAGATGGATTATTCAAAATGTCAATATCTCTTGGACTGCCTAATGCAGCTCTTCTTTTTATCGCATAGTAGGGATCTGCTGATTCAAAATTATCAGCATGGATAACAGTATCACCAGCAGGGAAATTAAACACAACAGCGTCACCTCTTTTTACAGGTTGTTGCCACCAGCGGATATAAGGCAATTTGATCGCCTTGCTATAAGATTTATTTCCTATACCTGGAATGTAATTATGTATAAATGGAATTGACAATGGTGTATTGGGAACTCTTGGGCCATAACTTAATTTACTTACAAAAAGAAAATCATTTACAAGCAAAGATTTTTCCATTGAGCCGGTTGGAATAGTATATGCCTCGAAAATAAAAAGACGAATAAGTGTTGCTGCTACTATTGCAAACACAGCCGCATCGATCCACTCTCTTGCTCCTGATTTCTTATGTTTCCTGGCAGCTTCGGCACCAATGAATTTCGTATCCTTTTTATTAGCGATATAAGGAAAATAAAATGGTGCAAGTAAAGACGCCGCTGCATGATGAAGAAAAGAGAATTTTCCAAAGATCTTGACAAACTCGATAAATATTCCCATGCTGATGAACCAACCACCAACAGGAATTAATTGCCAGAAAACCCAATGCTTCGGCCGTTGTGCAAGTTCCTGCATAACCCATGTGTTATAAAAAGGAACGAAGGCCTTCCAAGTCGGTGCGCCGGCTTTTTGAAATAATTTATAAAAACCAAAAGCAGGTAGAAAAACAATAAGGGTACCGATAAGGTAGATAATGAATAGGTGCTGTAAAGGCATTCAGTGATTTTTAATGCGGACAAAGATAATGGTTAGCGTTTATTTCAGTCAGAAGCTGTAATGATAGGCGGCTATCAGGGTTTATAAGCCTCACAAAGGAAATGTTAATGATGCAAAAAGATCTATTTTGGTACAACATAAGACTTCACATCTTCTGTTGAGATCGTTTTACCCGAAAGAATAATAAGTCTTTCTACTACGTTTCGTAGCTCACGAATATTACCCGTCCAGTTATACTCCTGTAATAATTTTAATGCTTCGTCGTCAATATTTTTTTTAGCAACACCGTATTCGGTGCATATATCAGAAAGAAATCTTTCAACCAATAAAGGAATATCATCTTTTCTTTCATTAAGTGATGGTACATGAATAATAATAACGCTTAAGCGATGATACAGATCAAGACGAAAACGTTTCTCCTCCACTTCTTTCAACAGGTCTTTATTTGTCGCAGCAATAACTCTTACATCCACATTGATGTCTTTATCTGCTCCTACCCGGGTAATCTTTCCTTCCTGTAATGCCCGCAAAACTTTTGCCTGTGCATTCAAACTCATATCACCTATTTCATCAAGAAATAATGTGCCGCTGTTTGCCTGCTCAAATTTTCCAATACGTTGCTTAATAGCAGAAGTAAATGAACCTTTTTCATGACCGAATAATTCACTTTCGATAAGTTCACTTGGAATAGCAGCGCAGTTTACTTCCACTAACTGGCCTGAAGCACGGCTGCTTTTTTCATGTACCCATCTAGCCACCAATTCCTTTCCCACTCCATTTTCACCAGTGATAAGTATTCGTGCATCTGTAGGCGCCACTTTTTCGATCGTCTCTTTTATTTTTTTTATAGGATTTGATTCGCCGATCATATCCTGCACACGATTCACTCTGCGCTTCAGCACTTTTGTTTCAGTTACCAAAGAACTTCTGTCCATTGCATTTCGGATCGTGATCAGCATCCTGTTAAGATCAGGTGGTTTTGATATATAATCAAAAGCTCCTTTTTTAACTGCATCAACTGCCGTCTCTATATTACCATGACCCGAGATCATGATCACCGGAACATCAGCATTTGATTCGGTAGCTTTTTGTAAAAATTCTATTCCA
Source organism: Chitinophagaceae bacterium (assembly GCA_036524255.1). Classification (GTDB taxonomy): domain Bacteria; phylum Bacteroidota; class Bacteroidia; order Chitinophagales; family Chitinophagaceae; genus VBAS01. The sequence goes on along the minus strand of DATDCP010000093.1, from coordinate 1,042 downwards.
TCAAGCTTTGGCATCTTGATATCACAAAGCACAACGTCATAAGATCTTTCTTTGAATTTTTTTAACCCTTCTTCGCCATCCCCAGCTTCTTCGGTTCTATATCCTTCGGCGGAAAGAATTTCAGTAAGGGCTTTTCGGATCGCTTTTTCATCATCAATTATGAGTATATCAGCCATAGTGCAAGATTGTTCAAATGGGCGTGAAAATAGTTCAAATCATCAACATCTTAAAAAATCATTAACATGTTTGAGATGTGGAAAATAATGGTTGGTGTTTCTTACCCAAAACCACAACCATGCCAGCATACTTTCAGTTACTTACAGCTCTTTTGTTTACGTTCAACTCTTGCACAGATCCGGAAAATCATAATGAATCGAGAATAACCAATAAAATAACTGCGATCAATACTGAAGACATAAGAGGAATTTCCTTGCCCCAGGGATTCAATTATGTGGAAGATGGCGATTCAGTTTATTCAAATTGGCTACTTGATCTGAAGCTTAAAAAAAGTAAGATCGTTTACCTCTACAATGGGAAATTAAAATCAAACCAGGATGTGCAATATGGCGTATTGAATATCGATATTGGGAAAAAAGACCTTATTCAATGTGCAGATGTAGCAATGAAGTTGAAAGCCGATCATCTTTTTGAAAAGCATTTATATGATCAAATAAAATTTTTAACAACTTCAGGAAACGAGATCTCATTTAAAAACTGGTTAAAAGGCATTCGATGGAGAGAGCGAGGTGCTAAACTTGTATCCTATAACATACATAAAGAAGTAACCGACATTCAAAAAGAATATAATTCTTTCATGGAGCTTGTATTTTCTTATTGTGGCACTTATTCGTTATCAAAACAATTGAAGACGATAAATGATAGCAAGTCACTTCATCCCGGAGACATATTTGTTTATGGTGGGTTTCCGGGACATGCAGTTACCGTAATGGCTGTAGCAAAAAATGAAGCAGGTAAAATAATATTTCTTTTATCCCAGGGCTATATGCCGGCGCAGGATATTCATATTTTAAAAAACTATACG
>DATDCP010000092.1:0-4872 GCA_036524255.1 Chitinophagaceae bacterium | reverse complement strand
CGAATAGCTGAAAAAGGCTGAAGGCCGTATGACTTTTGAGTATTTATCGAGAAGTTCAGAGGTTATGATAGCTCCACGAGGTAGTTCATCCACCTGGTATCCCAGACTTCTGAAATAGTCAGCAAGTGCTGTGCCCTGGTGATGATTGGTTGCTGAAAAACCTGTTACGGGGCTTTGGGGAAACCACCAAACACCGCCGTCTTTGGATGCGTCAACCAATATCGATTTTGATGCTGGTTGACTAGCCGCTGGTTTTGGAGAATTGCTTGTCTCTGAATTGGTGTTGCTTAATACTGAGGGTTCCTTGGTGCAGCTTAACAGAAGAACTGTAAGTACCGATAAAAAGATGGCGGAATGTTTCATAAAAAGAGTTTTAGTATGGTGTAAAATTGCATTCCCGGGAGCCCGATTTGAAATTGAATTTTGCAATTGTATCCTCCATGTTTGCAGTTTTTGCAAATGGTAGGGTAAGTTAATCTTAATTTCAATAGTTTTAGACGAAATACGCTTTATGAAAGAACAAAATTTTAAAAACCATAGCCGCTATATTATTTTATGGACTTTTATAACTCCCTTAATATTGATCGCAATACTTGGAGGCGGTATTGTTAATTTGATCCTTGCTGATGCACATACTCATTATTCGGCGGCATTAATTCTTTTGATCTCTGTCGTTTTAATTATTATTTATTGGTATGCCCGGGTATTTGCTCTAAGAGCCCAGGACAGGGCCATTCGTGCAGAAGAAAATTTCCGTCATTTTATTTTAACCGGAAAACCATTGGATGTTCGTTTGCGAATGTCCCAGATCATTGCTTTACGTTTTGCTCCTGATGATGAGTTTCTCGGGTTGGCAAAAAAAGCTGTTGAAGAAAAATTAAGGGCCAGAGAAATAAAAGCTGCTATTCAAAAATGGAAGGCGGATCATTACCGGGTTTAAAAAAGACTGGTTATCGATGATAGGTCTAAAAAGAAAGGGGCTGCAAAAGATGCGATCCAAATTACCAGTATTAAAATTTTGCCACCAATAGAAAGATCCTGTATCAGGCTTCTTTGTAAAAGTCCCTGTATAGTTGTTATTATCTGTTCTTCTTTTGATGATATTTCATAAGGTGGCGCCGGGTTTACATCTTTGAACTGGGGATAATATTTTATTACTGCATTCCTTATTTGCCAATATTCTTCCGGCGTTAATTCTTCATAAGTTTTCATCAGGTCGATGCCTTCGGCTTCTATCTTTTTTTCAATTCGTTCATGCTGCAGGTCGCCTATCATGCGGCTGGCCATCATAAAAGGAAAAAACAATAATGGATAAAATGCTGAGCTAATGGCTACCCAGGTCATTAAGCCAATTGAGATGACTACAAATATTTTTCCAAGAATATTATAGTCATCCAAAAACAAGCGATGTAATAATTGTCCGCCATCAAGGGGATAGACTGGCATTAAATTGAGAAGATTCAGAAATACTAATATCCAGGCAAGTTTCTCAAAAAAATAAATGTCCGTTTGTACAGCTATAAAATGTGATAGCAAACCAAGAATGATTCCCGGCAGTGGACCCGCAAGTAATATTACCGCCGATTGCTTTTGTGATACTTCTTGCTTTTTACCGGATACATAGGCACCCATTAATGGAATAAAAAAAATACCTAGCTCCTGGTATTTATAAGCCTTCATTGCAAAAAAATGTCCCAGTTCATGAAAAACAACAACGGCTGTCAGGATCATCACCCATGTCCAGTTATGCTTAAAGAAAAAATAGCCAACAACAAGAAAAAGTGCAAGGCTACCCAGGGATCTCAGCCAAACGTTCATTCTATTTTTCGGCTCTTCTAACACCGGTTTAGGGATCTCAGCGGGTATTTCACCAGGTAAAGGAATTGGTTGGTCCATTTATATGATTATTGAAAATAACGTTCTATTGTTTTCTTTAGTGCTTCGGGCATAGCCGTTCTTTTCATTCCTTCCTTTTCCATAAAGTATAAAATGATCTTGCCAACACAAAGTAACTCCTCTTTCTCATTGAACACTTCATGATGAAATTCTATTTTGTGATGCAACGGAAGCTCTTTTAAGGAAGTTTTGATCGTAAGCAAGTCATCGTACAAAGCAGGGCGAAGATATCTTGCATGCACATCTACCACTGGCATTATCACTCCCATTTTCTCCATATCAGCATAAGTAAATCCTAAATGGCGAATTGATTCTGCCCTTGCAACTTCAAAATAGGGGAAAAAATTGCTATGGTACACCATTCCCATCTGGTCAGTCTCGGCATATCGTACTCTTATTTTTGTTTCGGAGGTAAACATACTAAAGGTTGCTTTCTATTTTCTCACCACCAATTTCATAGGAAGGTTCATCCTTTCCAAAAAACGCAGCGATGTTTTTTGAAGTAATTAGTAGTGCGACACTTATAATAAAACCGATCAGTGAATTAAAAAATCTTATTTTATTTGTTCGCCATTCAGCGGGTTCAAAATCCTCATCATATTGATTAATGCTTATGAATTTACTGGCTATGTATTGAATTATTTCTGGTATTGTTTGCAAAAAAGAGCTGAGGCAAATTGCAATGATGATCACATGAAGCACGGCAGCTTTATTTAGTTTGAATTCCAGCAACTCCTCCTTTTCACGACATATAAATCTTGCCAATGGTTTAATATTTCTTGCCAGTAGAAAAAAAGTGATCGTATAAAATGCAAAGAACAGAACAGTTGGCAAAATTGCCATCATAAGATTCCCGCTAATTCCAGTGCCAAAACCAAATAGCAAACTGGTCAACAAAGTAAGGAGTGACGTGACCATCTTATACCCCATGATCAGTGCTGTAGCAATTATCCCTAATTCGACAAGTTGTAATTTTTTCATAAATGATTGCCACGAGCCAATAAATCTTGTAATGCATCGCATGGCAAAGTAGTTAAAAATGTTTACCATTTTTATTTTCATTGATCATTTTTGCAGCAGGTAAAGTATGCAGGGAATACACCCAATGATGAATTGTTTTAGAATAATTTGTTAAACATGTATCAACATTGTACTTATCCACCAATGTTTGGAATGATGTTTGGCGCAGGTAAAAATAAATTGAATATTTGCAACGTTAAGTCACCATCGGTTTAAAGGACAATTAATATGAAGAATCGCAGCATCGCCTTAGTAGCCACTGTTATTTCAGTTTTTTCTCTCAACGCACAGCAAACCCTCATTTTTAAAGACCCGCAGGAAAAGTTTAAAGAAGCAAAGGAATACTATCAGAAAGAGCAATATAGCATTGCGTATCCCTTATTCAAGGAGTTACAGCAAGCCTCAAAAGAAACAAATTACATAAATGATGCCCTGGTAACCCAGGAGATCAATTATTACACAACGGTTCTTGCACTAAAACAAAATGAAGGTCGTGCAGAACAAGAAGCCACAGATTTTATTGAACTGGAAAAAAATAATGCCCGTGTTCAGCAGATGAATTTTCATCTTGGAGAGTTTTATTATCGCAAACAAAATTTCCCAGATGCAGCGAAATATTATGAGGAGGCTGGTATTGCCAACTTAAGTAACCGTGAAATATCGGATATGAAATTTCACCAGGGTTATTCTTATTTCACAATGCAAAAATTTAACCAGGCAAAACCGCTTTTCAACTCGATAAGGCAGATCAAAGACGATCCCAATTATATTGATGCAAACTATTATTACGGTTTCCTGGCTTTTCGGGACCGTAATTATAATGAAGCATTGGAAAGTTTTAAAATAGTGGAGAACGAAAAGGCATACGAATCGGTTGTACCATATTATATAGCACAGATATATTATATCCAGGGGAAAAAAGACGAAGCGATCGCTTATGCTGAAAAAAAGATCAAAGGAGGCAATGCTCAATATTATGACCAGGAGATGAAACTCATGCTTGGGCATGGCTATTTTGAAAGAAGGGAATTTGATAAAGGACTGCCATACCTTGAAGATTATGTTTCAAAAGCAGAAAAAGTCACGAGGGAGAACCTGTATGAGTTATCATACAGTTATTATATGGCGGCTAAATATCCTAAAGCTATTAATGGGTTTAAACAATTAAGTGGGAAAGATGATTCATTAAGTCAGCATGCTATGTACCTGCTGGGAGATTCTTATTTGAAAGTTGGGGAGAAAGCTAATGCGAGAAATGCATTTTTATTTTGCGCTTCTAACAGTAGCAATATGGTACAAAAGGAGATCTCTAAATTCCAATATGCAAAACTATCATACGAACTCGGCTACCAGGATGAAGCGCTGAACAGCTTAAGTTCATTTTTGGCTGACTATCCGAACTCGACTTATAATACCGAAGCAAGAGACTTGATGGTAATGGTACTTGCCAATACAAATAATTATAAAGATGCATTGGCGTTGATGGAAGGACTTAAAAACCCATCTGAAACTTCAAAGAAAACCTACCCACGGATATTATTTGGAAGAGCCGCTGAATTAATAAATGATGGAAATTTGCTACAGGCTGATGCCCTTTTGGATAAAGCTTTGAAGGATCCAAATAATGGAGCACTTCTTCCTTTAATAAATTTCTGGAAAGGTGAAATTGCTTATCGGGCAGATAAATTAGATAATGCAATTAAATATTACAATGCTTATTTAGATGCAGGAGCACCGGCATCAGGTGAAGCAAATGCAAATACCATTAGGTATAATCTTGGCTATTGTTATTTAAGAAAGGAAAATTATCCTGCAGCATTAAAATTCTTTGAGCAGGTTGGAAAAAACCCGGCATTGAATTCTGATGCGCTTACGCAAGATGCTTACATACGCAGTGCCGATTGTTATTTTATGAACCGTGATTATATCCGGGCAAAGTCAATGTATGATAATGTG
>DATDCP010000091.1:0-6244 GCA_036524255.1 Chitinophagaceae bacterium | reverse complement strand
ACATCACATACTTCATTTATCATTTTAAATACTTCGTGAAATCCGGGTTCAGGTCCATACCATGGATCTGGAACATCTATATTTTGACCCGGAAACAATTCATTTAATAACAAGTCAACTTTTTTTTCATCAAAATTATTTTTTGCTATTCTTCTCATATCGTCAATTACATCATCAGACATTGCATAAATTTTATCAAAGCGATGAAAATCTTCGGCAACAAATCTTCTTGATCGTTGTTTACTGATATCAACTCCGTTAATACGAGCCACTTTTTGTGATAATGGATGCGGTGCCTCTCCCGTATGATAACCATTCGTGCCGGCACTTTCTACACTCCACTCCAAACCCGCTTTCCAGGCTTTATCCTGTAATAGACCTTCTGCTAAAGGACTACGACAAATATTACCCAAACACACCATTAGAATTTTCATGCAGCAAATATAGCCATGAGCTTTGAGCCGTGAGCTTTGAGCAAAAAAGTCTTTATTTAATTAGTTTCAATTATTATAAAGAATTTTCAAATTAAAGTCTCAAAGCTCATGGCTAATAGCTCATAGCTTTTATGGATTTGTGAGCAGTCAGCATCTCATTCTAAAATTATTTGCCATGACTAACAAAGAAATTCTGCAAGCAGATCTGCTCGATATTTTATTCGAGCATCGTAACAAATTATATGGTGCTTATGCATTGCGTAAAACATATTCAATCCGTCTCTGCATTGCACTTGGCGTTGCATTGTCAACTGTTTTATTATTTATTCTTATGTCTTTTATCAATAAAAAAGATAGTAGAAATGAAGAAAGAAAAAATGAGGATATTTTTATACTTAAGCAATTAGAAATACCACCCGATAAACAGAAAGAACCGGAACCCCCACCAAAAGAAAAACAAAGGTCACAGGCACAAGCGGATTATCAAAAAATAATTGTCGTGCCGGATAATCAGGCGGATACAAGCATTGTCAAAAATGATGATTTAGAAAATAGAATCATTGGCGACAAGACAGTCGACGGGGACACCCATAATGATATTGTATCAAAACCTGAAGCCAGCGGAAATGGTTATGTTGTAAAAGAACCGGAAAAAATTGAAGAACCGATTGGTCCAACTCGTGATCCAAGATTTCCCGGCGGTCCTGCTGCATGGCTTACTTTTTTGCAGCGATATTTACAAGCACCAGCTGACGTGGAACCTGGTGAACGAATAGAAGTGCAGGTACGTTTTTGGATAGATGTGGATGGCAGTGTTTCAAGAGCCGAGATCATAAAAAGTGGGGGAGGTACATTTGATAAAGAAGTATTACGGGTATTGAAAAAAATGCCCAAATGGGAACCAGCACTCCAGGCGGGAAGACCTATAGCAGTCGCCTACCAGCAACCTGTAATTTTTATCGGGCAGGAAGAGTAAAAGTTTTTATCTTGCCGTTCCCATAAATATGAGGCTCATTTATGTCGTTTGCCGGTAAACAAAGAAATACTTCATCCCTGCTTCGCAGCATTTATAATTACACCATGGGTGTGTTATGGCTGGCAGTAGGGATTTTTGTTTTGTTTCATAAAAAATGGGGTTACGATCTCAAGCTTGATGTGATCTTACAGAATATATTTGGCGTAAGCTGCGTACTGTATGGATTGTTCCGGGTATACAGGGGTTTTAAAAAACAATAATCAGTAAAAAGAAAGCATGTTGAGGCTAAGAGATGTGTGTATTTATTTTTTGTTCTTTATATTGCTATCCTGTGGTACTGATAAAACTGCTGATCCAAATCTTGATACTCGTGCCAAAGGAATGATCAATATAAGTGCAGATGAGTCATTCAAACCTGTAATTGAAGCGCAGGTGCAAGTATACGAAGCAGATTATCCTGATGTAAAACTAAATGTTCATTATAAACCTGAAGCAGATTGTTTGAATGATCTTTTGGTTGATTCGGTGAGAATGATCATTGTGACACGATACATCAGCCCGGATGAAAAAAGATTTCTCGAAGATTCTTTGAAAATATCGCCAGAACAAATGATGATGGCGTTCGATGCGATCGCAGTAATTACTCATCCTGATGAAGAAATTCATCGATTTACAATGCAGGATATCAGGGAGATCTTACAAGGGAAATTTAGGAAAAATTTAATCCCTGTATTTGATGGGTTAAAAGCAACCAGCACGGTACGTTTTATCGTCGATTCAGTGTTACGTGGTGATTCGCTGACAAGTAAAGCACTTGCAGCAAGGAGCAGCGAAGAAGTTGTTGAATATGTCTCAAAAAACCCGGCTGCCATCGGATTTATAGGAATAAGCTGGATCGGGAATAAAGATGATACTCAACAACAAAGTTTTTTGACAAAAGTGAGACTTGCCGAATTAGAGTGTAAAGGATTGCCCAATCAATATGTGCAACCGATACAGGTGAATATTTACAACGGCTTGTATCCTTTGAAAAGAGGTTTGGTATTTGTTTTGAAAGAGAACTACAAGGGTCTTGGACACGGATTTTCAAATTTTATGACAAGTGAGAGAGGGCAATTGATCTTCCGCAGGGCTTATCTTGTACCCGGATATTTACCGTTTATCGTACGACCAACAAGACTCCGGGATGAATAAAGGCTATATTTAATAACATATAAAGAGAAAGAAATGAAGAAGACCTTTTTTACATTATGTACAGTATTTATGTTTGCGAATTTAAATGCGCAATCGATACAGGAGGGGATCAACCACCTGTATGCAGATCGCTTTAAAAACGCTGAACAAACATTTCAGAAATTACTTGCAGCAAACCCTAATAATGCTGATGCTACTTATTGGCTGGGGCAAACGTATCTTGATAAGGATGATAATGAGTCGGCACGACAGCTTTATGATAAAGCACTTGCTGCAAATGGCAACAATCCCCTAATAATGGTTGGCAAAGGCCATGTATTATTGCTCGATAAAAAGATCGATGAGGCCCGCCAGCAATTTGAATCAGCATTAACAACCAGCCGCACAAAAAAAGGAGATGATCCTGCCGTATTAAATGCGATCGGCCGTGCAAATGTTGATGCCAAAGAGGGTAATCTTACCTATGCAGTAGAAAAACTAGAAATGGCTTTACAAAGAGATCCTAAAAATGCAGACATAGCATTGAATCTTGGAAATGCATATCGTAAAAAAGATCCGGGCCAGGGTGGTGGCAAGGCATTTGAAAACTACCAAAAGGCTATACAGATCAATCCAAACTTTGCATATCCTTATGTACGTATTGCCGCATTATTTGAGACACAAAAGCAGTGGGACCTTGTGTTGGAAAATTTGAACAAGGCGATACAGGTTGACCCAAGCTTCAGTCTTGCATATTATGAATTGTTCTATTATTACTTCTTTGCAAAACAAGATTATGCGCAGGCAGAATCTACATTAAATAAATATATAGGCACGAGAGCAAATGAAGATAAAACTGAAGATGATTATATGTATTCTCAATTATGTTGGGCTAAAAAGGACTGGAACTGTGCTATTACAAAAGCAGAAGGTGTAAAAACCGCAATGGGTGCGAAAGTAAAACCAAGAGTCTATAAACAATTAGCATATTCTTATCTTGGAAAAGCAGATTTTACCAATGCTAAATCCAATGTAGACGAATTTTTTGCTAGAGAAAAAGAGGGGTTTCTACCTGTAGATTACCAGTTAAAAGCAGATATTTATTCAGGTGGTGGTGCAACTTGCGAAGAAGTGTATGCATTATACATGCAAGGAGCAGCAGCGGATACAGTCCTTTCAACTAAGCTTGATTTTATGAACAAATCAGCAGATTACTTTAAATCAAAAAATTGTAAGCTACAAGAAGCAAATATGCGCATGGCATGGTTCAATACAAGGGGAAATGCCAACCCAACCTACCTAGTCAATTTTGGTATTCTCTATTTTCAGGCTGGGGCTTTTTTACAGGCGGATTCCGTTTTCGCAAAATACATATCATTGATGCCCGATAGCATCTATGGGTATGATTGGAGAGGAAGATCGAACTTTTCTTTTGATACGACAATGACCGTAGAACCATATGCCACACAATTTGTTACTAATGTCCAAAAAACACTTGATATCGCTTTTACTGATAAAATAAGATATAAAAGCCAAGGGCTAAGAGCTGCTCTTTTATTAGCAGGGTATTATAATAATATACGATCAAACAGAGACTCTGCCTATGCTTACGTTGTAAAAGGACTTGAGATCGATAGTACAAATGCACAATTGAAAGGCATCAAAGAAATTTTTGATAAACAACCGGCAAAAGGAACTCAAAAGCCTGGAGCAAAAACAACTGGCAAACCCTCCGCAGCACTTAGAAAACCGGCTAATAAAAGCTAATTATATAAGAGTTTAGGTTTTCTTTATTTATAGCGAAAGTCCTTCCCGTAAATGGGAGGGATTTTTTTTTAGCTAACAGATAAAGGAGAAAAGAGATAAGGAGCAAAGGTTCAACGGTCATAAGGATGTTTAAATGCTTATGCTTGTATTCTCTTTTTCCTTATTCTCTCTTTTAAACTCTTAGCTTGTAAATTGACTTCGCTGACTTATTTTTGCCGCCCAGACATATACCTATGTTCCAACTCCTTCAAACCGATCTAAATCATGTAATAAATGATGTGAACAGTTCGGGCAGTTATATCCCGGTTGCCATACAGATATTATTGGTAGTTGGACTTATAAGTTTGCTTTTGGGAGTGACACATTGGCTTGGTCCTAAAAGAAAAACTGCCGATAAACTGGAAAATTTTGCCAGCGGTATCGAATCACATGGCGAGGCCCGCCATCCGATGGCCATTAAGTACTTTCTGGTAGCAATTTTGTTTGTATTGTTTGATGTAGAAGTAATATTTTTTTACCCTTATGCCGTTAATTTTAAATTTTTAGGATGGCCGGGATTTTGGTCCGTTATGATGTTTGTTGGATTTTTCCTTTGCGGTTTTGTCTACATCATTAAGAAGGGGGCACTAAAGTGGGAAGATTAATTTACGATTTCGGATTGCGGATTTTAGATTTAAATCTGCAATCATAAATCTAAAATCTAAAATTAAATGGGACGTCCTGTATCATATAATGTAAATGTCAAGCCGCTTGAAAAAGATATTTCCATTGCCGGTATGCCTGATGGGCATCAGGGAGAGGGATACTTTGCTACAAAACTGAATGATGTAGTGGGGCTTGCAAGAAAAAATTCTATATGGCCATTACCATTTGCCACATCATGTTGCGGTATTGAGTTCATGGCAACAATGGGATCGCATTACGACCTGGCAAGATTCGGAAGCGAAAGAGTTGGATTTTCTCCAAGACAATGTGATCTGCTGATGGTGATGGGAACCATAGCAAAAAAAATGGGGCCGGTTGTTAAGCAGGTTTATTTACAAATGGCAGAACCAAGATGGGTAATAGCTGTTGGAGCATGTGCTTCATCAGGTGGAATATTCGATACTTATTCCGTATTGCAGGGTATCGACCAGGTGGTACCGGTTGATGTATATGTGCCAGGTTGTCCGCCAAGACCGGAAGCGATAATAGATGGGGTAATGAGAATTCAGGATCTGATCGGTAAAGAAAGTTTGAGAAGAAGAAATGGGGATAGGTATAAGGCTTTGTTAGAGAGTTATGGAATACAGTAAAGCTGTTAGCCGTTAGCAATTAGCGGTTAGCTTTTTTAAAATAACAAATCAGCCTTTGCTAACAGCTAAAGGCTAAAAGCTAAGGGCTCAAATGTCATTGACAAACGAAAGAATAACACAAAGATTAGTTGAAAAATTCGGAGAACAGGTTTCTGCTTTTTCTGAACCTTATGGCATGTTAACATTTGAAGCACCAAAAGAGTTGAATCTGAAGGTGCTTAATTTTTTATATGATGATGACGAATTGAAATTTCGTTTTCTTACCGATCTGCAGGCCGTACACTATCCTGATAATAAAGGAAGAGAACTTGCAGTTGTATATCATTTGCATAACCTGGTTGATAATGTCCGTATTCGCTTTAAAGTGTTTAGTGATATTAATACACCTGATGTGTACACTGCAACAGGATTATTTTCCGGGGCTAACTGGATGGAAAGAGAAACCTATGATTTTTTTGGCGTGAATTTCGTTGGCCATCCAAACCTGAAGCGAATATTGAATGTTGATGAAATGGATTATTTCCCGATGCGAAAAGAATATCCATTAGAAGATCAGACAAGGATCGATAAAGATGATGAGATGTTTGGAAGAGGATAAA
>DATDCP010000090.1:0-14425 GCA_036524255.1 Chitinophagaceae bacterium | reverse complement strand
TATCACCAGTTGGAAACCCAGAGCCTTCACCACTAATTAATTTCCATGTATCACCCGCATCAGCGCTTTTATAAATGCCACTTGTTTTCCCTGCCTCTACAAAATTCCATGCACTTCTGGTTTTATACCATGCAGCAGCATAAAGTTCATTTGGGTTTTGGGGATTAATATCCATTTCTACTGCGCCGGTATTGTCATCTATATATAAAGTTTGTTTCCAGGTTTTGCCACCATCGGTTGTTTTATAAACACCTCTTTCTTTATTCGGAGAATATAAATGTCCAAGCGCTGCTACCCATACAATATTATTATTAGTTGGATGCAATTGAATTTTTCCTATATGATGTGAGTCTGGTAAGCCAGAATACTCCCATGTTTTACCGCCATCAATGCTTTTATAAACACCGATCCCTGCATACGATGAGCGGCTACTGTTTACTTCGCCTGTCCCTATCCAGATCGTCTTCGTTTTCCAGTCTACTGCTATATCGCCAATAGTAAGAATATCTTCGGAATCAAAAATTGATTTGAAGGAAAGACCATTATTTTTTGTGTACCACAACCCCCCTGATGCATATGCCACATAAAACTCAGTAGGATCATCAGGGTTTGCTTCTATATCGTCAACTCTTCCACTCATCGTTACAGGTCCAATATTGCGAAAACTAATATCATTCAATACAGATCTTTTTTCGAGCTCTTTTCGCTGTTGTACCGCCTTCATTCTGTCTTCCGCAGAAGTAGCTGCTACTTGAGCGAATGTGATAATGTGCCAACTTAGTAATAGGCTAATGAAAAGCAGCGGTTTAGAATAATGCCTGGTGTGCTTAAATTTTAACAGGTGAAACATAAATACAGTCGTTTTTCGTTATTAATTTTGGTAGTGAATGCTCCATTAAGGACTTTCCAAACTTACTAAACAATGCGTTACATTCTATTTATTATTCTCTTGATTTCTATCAACGGTTATTCGCAGTGCAAAACTTTTAAGATCGGTGTAAAAGGAGATACGCTGAATTGTGTTGATTTGAAAGGAATGAAACAGGGCCGTTGGGTGAATGAATTGCCACCGCTTCGCGGTGAAAAAGGTTATGAAGAGCAAGGCGTTTATATCAATGATAAGAAAGAAGGGCAATGGCAGCAGTTTACATTGGATGGGGATCTGTTAGCAATAGAAAATTATCGCTGGGGAAATAAAAATGGACGAAGCATGTACTATAATCCATTCGGACAGCCAATGCGTGAAGAAAGCTGGAAAGCAGTGAACCCCGATAATCCTTATGACACTGTTGATATATATGGTCTGAATGATCCGACTAAAGTTGTCAGAAGAGAATTAATGAAATTAAATGGTCACACCCTTCGTCACGGCACCTGGAAGTTTTTTGATCCTGATCTTGGAACTATTGTAAAAACTGAACAATATAGACTTGACAAACTACTAGTTGCAGGCGTAGTGGAAGATGAATTAGCTCCAATTGATATAAGCACTGGTTCTACTACAAAAGCAAAAACAGATACTACCGGCAAAAAAACAACTGCAAAGCCACAAGCAGTTCTTGATTACGAAAAAAAGAATGCAGGTAAAAAGAAAGTGAAGACAAGGGACGGGAGTACGGGTTATTAAAATAAAAAACCTTTATAATAAAAAACCACTTCAATTGAAGTGGCTTTTTTTATGAAAACATTTTATACCTATGAAATCTTCTAAGCCCCCTTTAGGGGGTTGGGGGTTAAAACGCTTTCTTTTTCTCCACTGCCTTTTGCATTGGATTATTAGCTTGCCCAGCACCGCCTCTTGCTCCACCAACTCTTCCTTTGAACACTGTGAACTTAGAAGGCTCCGGTATTACATTCCATGAATTGTTGCTATCATTTATGTCTGCTGTCTCTTTGTATGGATCTAATTTTATAGATGCCACTTCTTTATTCTTGATAAATGTTTTTACAACCTTGTTCTCATTCAAACGCCATACCTGTGCAGGTATTCTTTCAATTTCACTTGTTCCGTCTTTGTATTTCCATTCAATTATAATTGGCATTACAAGACCACCTTTGTTGCTTAATGTCAGCTCATACATATTTGTATTCGCATACTTTTGTTTTTCAGCATCTGAAAGTCCTTCTGGAGTATTGGCCGGAATAGTAACGCTGAGTTGTGCTGTATCATACGCTTCAATTCCTCTTGCATAACGCCAGTAAAAATCACGAAGAGATGTGTCTGCATCAGTTTGAAATTTAATGCTCTTATCTTCCCTGTTCCTGATCTTTGAAATATCATTATCAGGTACAAGGATAGGTTTTTCAATGCTGCGTTTCATTACTGATTCTTTTGTTGGTTCAGCAACAACGTTCACATCAGCTTTTGCATATCTCACACTATCCAGTGAAAGATCACAAGCATCAGTACTATAAAACCAGCCACGCCAGAACCAATCAAGATCTTCCCCACTTGCATCTTCCATAGTACGAAAGAAGTCAGCAGGCTCCGGATGTTTGAATGCCCATCTCCTGGAATACTCACGAAATGCATAATCGAAATTTTTGCGGCCCATTACTGTTTCTCTCAAAATGTTTAAACCAGTTGCAGGTTTTGAATAAGCATTTGGTCCAAACTGAACAATGTTTTCACTGTTCGTCATAATAGGCTCAAGCTGATCTTTTGGAAGCTTCATGTAATCAGTAATAAATGCTGCAGGTCCTCTGCGGTTTGCATATTTATTATCAAATAGTTCTTGTGTAAGATATTGTACAAATGTATTCAGCCCTTCATCCATCCAGCTCCATTGACGTTCATCACTGTTGATGATCATCGGGAAAAAGTTATGACCAACTTCATGTGTCACCACACCGATCATTCCGTATTTAGTTCCTTCAGAATAAGTGCCATCTTTTTCAGTACGACCATTATTAAAGCAGATCATGGGATATTCCATACCGCTTGATGCTTCGATACTTTGAGCGACAGGGTAGGGATAGGGGATGGTGAATTTCGAATATGATTGTATAGTATGCTCAACTACTTTGCTTGAAAACTTTCTGTACAACCCATATGCTTCTTTTGGATAGCCGCTCATACACATGATCTTTTTTCCTTCGATCTTAGTTGCCAAAGCATCCCAGATAAATTTGCGTGATGTTCCCCATGCAAAGTCGCGAACATTATCTGCCTTGAATATCCAGGTCTTTTTCTTGTCGCTTTTTTGTTTCTCAGCAGCTTTAGCTTCTTCCAATGTTACTACTTCAATTGGTTCTTTTGAAGTTTGTGCTTTATTCCATCTTGCAAGCTGTGCAGGTGTTAACACTGCTGCAAAGTTTTGTCCTTCACCAGTTGAAAGAATAACATGATCTGCCGGAACTGTCATTTGCACTTTAAAGTTTCCGAATGTAAGTGCAAACTCTCCACGACCAGTGAACTGGTGATTTTGCCAGCCCTGGAAATCGCTATAAACACAAAGACGGGGATACCATTGTGCCATTGTAAAAACATGATTGCCATCTTCAGGGAAAAATTCATAACCACCACGACCACCACGACCCAAACGATCAGCTATTTTATAATCCCAATCCAGTTTGAAAGTAAAACGCTGACCTGGTTTTAATGGTACAGGCAATTCAATTCGCATCATTGTTTTATTGATGTCGTATGATAATTTTTTACCAGCCGCGTCAGTTAGCTTTAGAATATTAAAACCATAGCCATTGTCAGATGTTGCTTCCGCAACTCTATCCAACTGCTGAGGAGTAACATTTCTGTTCATTGGGTTACTCGTTTGATAATTGGCATTGTTCACACTGCTATGCTGGTTCTCATCCAGCTGAAGCCATAAGTAGGTGAGAACATCTGGTGAATTATTAAAGTAAGTAACTGTTTCGTTTCCGGTCAGTTTCAGGTTTTTTTCATCCAATTCGCATTTGATATCATAATCGCAGCGTTGCTGCCAATATTTGGGTCCGGGTGAGCCACTTGCGGTACGGTATTCATTCGGGGTTGGGAAATTGGCTCCCATTTGTTCAAACTTATTGCCATGATTGCTGCCTGCATTATTGTTTACATTTTGTGCAATCAAGCTGGCTGTGGCAACGAACATAAAAACAGTGGAAAAAAATTTTTTCATGTGAGTGATTTTTTTACTGAAAATAGTGATGGCTTCAAAACTAAATGAAAAAAGTAAAATCACAAGCCCATTCATCCTAATCATCAGTGCATACACATTAAAATAAGTAGTATAGCACACGGATGCCACGGATGCAACGGATTATCACAGATTTTTTTAGTTTTATAAAATACCGGTATTTACGAATATGAGGCATACTCGAACATACCATGTAGCGATAGTAAACTACAGGTCTAATCTACTTCGCAGAATAAAAATCCGTTTTCATCCATTTAATCAGTGTCATCCGTGTTCCAATTTCAATCACCAAATAAAAAGCCACCGGGAGTACCAGTGGCTTTTTGCAAGGATTTATATCAACTATCAAAATGCTTTTTTCTCCATTGCTTTTTGCATTGGGTTAGGCTGTGCCGGCGGAGGATTTTGTTTTTGTTTAAACAATTTAAATTTACTGGGCTCTTTAATATCGCCATAAGTATTATTATTCGTGTCGATATCCGCTGTTTCATTATACGGATCCAATTTTACAGATGCCACTTCTTTGTCTTTCATAAATGATTTTATGACTTTATTCTCATTCTTGCGCCATACCTGTGCAGGAATTCTTTCAACTTCCTTTGTGCCATCTTTATAAGTCCATTCTAATATGATGGGCATTACCAATCCACCTTTATTGCTAAATGTGATCTCGTAGAAATTTTTATTAGCATACTTCTTTTGTCCTTCTGCATCAAGTGCTTCAGTGTTTGGCTTGATGGTTATAGCATATTTTGCTGTATCATATTTCTGTATTTCACGATCGTAGCTCCAATAGAAATCACGAAGTGATGTGTCCTTATCTGTTTCAAACTTGATGTTTTTATCTTCCCTGTTTCTCATTTTTGAAATGTCATCACGGGTAACCTGTGGCTTAGCCAAAGTCTGCATCACAACTGTATCTTTTGTTCGGGCAGGAATTGCATTTACATCAGGTTTGTAATGTTTTACAGTGTCAATTGCAATATCACAAGCATCTGTACCATAGAACCAACCTCTCCAGAACCAATCAAGATCCTCACCTGTTGCATCTTCAAGAGTGCGGAACAAGTCAGCAGGTGTTGGATGTTTGAAAGCCCAACGTTTTGAGTATTCACGAAACGCATTGTCAAACAATTCACGACCAACAATTGTTTCTCTTAAAATATTTAAACCAGTTGCAACTTTTGAATAGGCATTCGCTCCAAAGTTGTTGATGTTCTCACTGTTTGTCATGATAGGTTCCAACTGATCTTTAGGCAATTTCATATAATCAGTTATCGACCATGCTGGTCCACCGTTTGAAGGGAATTTATTATCCCACAATTCCTGTGTCAGGTATTGCATGTAAGAATTCAAACCTTCATCCATCCACGTCCATTGTCTTTCGTCGCTGTTAATGATCATCGGGAAAAATGTATGACCAACTTCATGGATGATCACATAGATCGCAGCGTTCTTATTGCCCTCATTATATGTTCCGTCTTTTTCTGCACGTCCGGGATTGAAAGATATCATTGGATATTCCATTCCCTGGTTACCTTCTACGCTGATGGCTACAGGGTAGGGATATGGGATGGAAAAATCAGAATAAGTTTTAATAGTATGTGCAACTGCTTTAGTTGAAAACTTGCTGTAAATAGGATAAGCTTCTTTTGCATAATAACTCATGCTCATCACTTTTTTTCCTTGCACATTTGTTTTCATCGCATCCCATACAAATCTTCTTGAACTTGTCCATGCAAAGTCACGAACGTTATCAGCTTTATATATCCATGTTTTCTTTTTTGCATTCTTTGTAACTTTTGATGCAGCCAATGCTTCATCCAATGTTACAATTTGTACTGGCTGATCTGCATTTGTTGCTTTTTGCCAACGACCCATTTGTGTTGGATTTAATACGGCAGGATAATTCTGACACTCTCCTGTAGAACCAACAATATGATCAGCAGGCACTGTCATTTCAACTTTAAAGTTTCCAAAGCTTAAGGTAAACTCACCAGTACCAGTGAACTGGTGGTTTTGCCAACCAATTTCATCGCCGTATTTGCACATACGAGGATACCATTGTGTCATGGTATAATTGTTATTCCCATCTTCGAATGGTTCATACCCACCTCTTGCACCACCAAAACGTAAAAAATCACTGCGGTTTGCAAGTTTATAGTTCCAGTCAAGTTTAAAAGAAATTTTTTGACCTGGCTTCAAAGGAACTGGCAGATCAACCTTCATCATAGTTTTGTTGACATAATACTTCAATGGCTTGCCTGCCATGTCAGTCAGCTTAGTGATATTGAAACCATAACCATTATCAGTTCTTCTTTCTTCATACCTGTCCAATACTTTATCTGTTGATTGGTTATTGGCAGGCATTGGGTTTTGTGTTTGGTAATTTGCATTGTTCGTTGTGCTGTGTTGATTCTCGTCAAGCTGCAACCACAAATAACTAAGCACATCCGGAGAATTGTTATAGTAAGTAATGATCTCTGAGCCGGTGAGTTTGTTATTTATTTCATCAAGTGTACACTTGATATCGTAATCGGCACGCATTTGCCAATATTTTGCACCCGGGGCGCCGCTGGCAGTTCGTTGTTCATTTGGGGTTGGCAGGATCGTTCCTAATTGCTCAAACTTGTTTGCATGATTACTGTTTGCATTATTTTTTATGTCTTGTGAAAATGCAATACCGTAAACAGCGAAATAGAAAGAAAAAAATAAAATGATACGTTTCATCTTTGTTAGAGGTTTTATTGAATAAAGATTTATTTAAAATGGCCATCTTTCAATGGCTGTATGTAATGCAACACTAAATGCGCAACCCGACGCAAAGATCACCCACTCTCTGCGGTTTGCTTTAAAAACATTCAATACCAAAAACGATATCACCAGTATGATCATTACAACAATGATCTGTCCTGCTTCCAACCCCACATTAAAGCCAAATAAACCCCAACCCAAACTTTGATCGCTTGCCAATGCCAGGCTAATGGTGTTTGCAAATCCCAAGCCATGGATCAATCCAAAGAACAAGGCTAAAAAATAATTGATGCGGATCGTTTTTGCGGTAAACTTTTTTAGAAACAAATTAGTGATGGCTGTAAAAATGATGGTACACGGTATTAAAAATTCCACCCAGTTGCTGTTGATCTTTACTATTTCTTTTACACTAAGAAACAATGTTATGGAATGACCAATGGTAAATGCAGTTACAAGAATAAGCACTTGCTTCCATTCTTTGATCACATAAATAGCAGCCAGTGCCAAAATAAAAAGCTGGTGATCCAATGCATCGCGGCCTATAATATGCTGCCAGCCAATTCTGAAATAAAACGAAAAATCACTCATAGTTTAAACCTGCCTTCCAAAGTGCCAACCATAAAATATTAACAACAATCCTTAACAGGGCATCAAAATAAAGCAGACTTTTGTGGTAATAAAAATTAATTTGGTTAATGGCAATAGAACTCTATAAATGGCTGCTGATACCAGTATTTTCTTTCTCCTTGTTTACCAACGAACAAAAAGCCGATATAAGCGGCAATACTACCCTACATCCATTGCACCTCACAACCGTAGAAATTAACCATAATGCCACAGATAAAACCCTTGAGATCACTTGCAAAACCTTTTGGGATGATTTTGAAAGCATATTAAGTAAAGTGAATGGATCCAAAGTCGACCTGGTCGGTGGAAAGGATACTGTTGGGAACAATAAAAAAATATTTGAATATATTAAGTCGCATTTACAAATAGCGATAGACGGCAAACCTGTTCAAATGAGTTTGCTAGGCTATGAAAAAGAGGACGTGGTAGTTTATTCTTTCTTGCAGGTTGATAATGTTAGTTCAGTAAAAAAAGTTGCTATCGTCAATACAATGATGCATGATATGTTTGATGACCAGGTGGAGATCATCCACATGATCGTAAATGGCAACCGGAAGAGCACCAAGCTTGATTATCCTGCAAAAAGTGCTGAATTTTCTTTTTAGATTTACCCATGATGAGCAGGTCCGTTTTATTTCTCTTATTTTTTTCTTTTGTACAAATTGGTTTCTCACAGCAATTTTTTATCAGGGGTCGTGTAACAGATATTGAAACGCAACTTCCATTAAAAGGTGCCAGTGTTTACATTAATAACACTACGAAAGGATCCATTACGAATGATAACGGTGATTTTGAATTGGGTCCATTACAACCGGGACGTTACGAAGTAGTAGCTTCTTTTGTGGGCTATGATGCATTGCTCTATTCTGCTGAAATCAAGTCTTCAAATTTACGCATCAGTTTCAAGGTTGAAAAGAAAGAAGAAATATTGCGTGAAGTACTTGTTCTTAGCAGTGAATTGAGAAAACGTTACCTGGATATTTTTAAAAAATTTGTTATCGGTCAGAGCGTAGCGGCTGATCATTGTCAAATAAAAAATATTGAAGAAGTTCAATTTGCTTCAGGGGAAACTAAGGATGAAATAATGGCTTATACAGAAAAGGCATTGGTCATTGAAAGCCCTGAACTTGGTTACACAATTCATTTTGACTTGCTAACTTTTTATTATAATAAAGTTACCTCCGGCGCTTATTTTTATGGCTATACTCGTTTTGTTGACTGGGGAAAAGATGAAAAAACAAAAAAGAAATGGATCCGCAAACGGCGAGAGGCCTATGAAGGCAGCACCGTACATTTTTTTCGAAGTTTAGTTAATAAGCAATTGACAAAAGAAGGGTTTACGGTTTACCAGCTTCTTAATATGAAAAAAGAAAAAATTGATAGCGTTGGTTTTACTATTACTGCACCAAAAGGTAGTCAGGGTATGCAAATGGCGAGGACAGCTATTGAAGATAGTATGATCCGTTTGTATCCCGATTCGGTTTATAAGATCTATGAATTACGGGTAAATGATGGCTGGCGCATCTTTTACGAAAAAAATACAAACCTGAAACGTGAAATAACAAAAAAGATGATCGTAAGCGGACAACCACCTACCGGTACTGTTTCAGGGTTGCGATTGCGTGAAGAACCTGCTCTAATAAATGCAAGAGGAATAATCCTTACACCAATACGACTTTTTTATGATGGCCTCTGGGGTTATGAATGTTTGGCAAATATGTTACCGGAGGATTATGATGTAGAATAATACTTCAATTATTCGGACTTGTCGTAGGTCAATATTTATCCAAAAGAATTGCATTAGGCTTTTGATTTTAGTTTTTGTTTTCTAGTATTGTTAATACCAAAACTAAAACTGCAATGAGAAAGATCTTATTGATCATTTTATTTAATATGCCAATCCTGTTTGCATTGGCCTCCACTTCTCCCCTTCAAAGTAAAGAACCGTTGGCAAGTGAAGTAATGATGCCACTCTTTAATAGCGGGAAATTTATCAGCGTTGAAGACTTTATGAAATTGACTCCAAAATCCTATAAACTTATTACCGGGAAGAAAATGAGTTTCAAAGAAAAGATCGGGTTGTCATTCGGAAAAAAGTCATTGAGAAAAGCGATAAACAAAGATGGTACTATTGATAAAAGCAAGATGAAGAAAGGCGGTTTTTGGGGAGGTTTTAAATGGCATTGGGGCGGCTTTGCCTTAGGTTTTTTTCTCAGCATTTTAGGCCCAATCGTTGCGTTATTTTTTAATGATGAATATAAGTGGGATAGATTTTGGACAGCTTTCCATACTTCGATTTATGTTTGGTTACTATTACTGATTATAGTAGCAGCTGCAGGTGGTGCGGTTTATTAAGTTTTGTGATGTCGGTTGGGCAATGAGCGACTGGCAAATATGCTGCCGGAGGATTATGAGGTAGAGTAATATTTCAGTCACTTTCGATCAGGATATATTCTGCAGCCAGGATAGCAGAAAACCCATTTTAGTGGCTGTGTTTTTCGTCATCTCTACTTTGTATATATTCTTTCCATAACTTCTCTCTGCCTTTATTTATTTTGTTTGTGATTCTATTGATCCAAAACTCAATAGATTTTATATAAGTTTCAATATAATTAATTGTAAAGAGGTCTGGTAGAAATTTGACTTCAGCGCCTTCATCGTCGTGGTGGGACGAAACAATCGGTATATAATCCTCCTCTTCAATTAACACTTCTCCATTGTCATCCAATGTTACTTTAACAAGTATTCCTTCTAATATTATTATTGGCAAGTAAAATTCCAAAGTAATCTTATCATTGAATTTAAAGTCAAGCCCATTTTTGTTGAAGTAAGAGTCGTTATCTTTTAAGTTCTTAAAGTAATGTGTCGCCTTTGAGCAACTAATTATTGATTCATAAATTTTAGAGTCTTCATTATAATTTTTAAAAGCTTCGTAATAGTTCCTTCCTCTGAATGGTATTTGTCTTCTGATATAACCTTCAAATTCTTCGTCTAGCAATTGAAAAGTGAAATTGTCACGTCTTACCAATTGATAACTTACGTCTTCAAAATTATACTTCTCTTTTGGTGTACAAAAGACAACCCACGGTTTTTCAGATTTCTTTGATTCTATGATTAGATTTATTGTTACAAAAACAAATTCATTTCGCTTGCTTTTGCCATGATAAGAAGTTATTATATCAATTTCACGAGATTTTTTTGTTTTAGAATCAAGGTAAGCTTGATTGTATTTAACATCCCAACCGCATTTTTTAAACTTTTCACCTATACGGAGTTCTGTCAAGTATCCATTCTTATTAATGTCTTCAGCGATTTTATTTTTGAGTGATTCGTTCATAACATTGCCACTAACTCATAATCTTATGTCGTTATAAGTGAAAAATATAAAAAATAGGGATTGGAATTAATGACTCAATCCATCTCCTGTCTCAATTCTTTACTAATGTCTACGAGTACTTTATCAATGCGATGGCCATCCATATCTATTATTTCAAACTTAAATCCCTTCCAATCGAACTTATCACCTGTATGAGGAATGCGTTCCAGTTCATGTAATATGAATCCCGCAAGTGTATCAAATTCATGTTCGCCTTCATTCATCCATTGTTCTTTATCGAAGCGGGTAAGAAAATCATAAAATGGAATTTGTGCATCGACCAAAAAGCTTCCATCTTCTCTTTCTTTTACTTCATAATCCGTCATGTCAGGTTGTGGAATATCACCCACTATGGCTTCCAATATATCATTTAAAGTAACAAGGCCCTGCATTGATCCATATTCATCTACGATAAAGCATGAATGCTGTTGGGTTCGTTTAAATTTTTCCAGCAATTGGTATGGAGAATTGTTCTCAGGAACAAACATGGCAGGCTTCATCACTTCTTTGAATTTGGTCATATCATCAGTTACATACAGATCTTTAATAGAAACAATGCCTTTTATGTTATCAATTTCTCCATCACAAATTGGATAAACAGAATGTGGTTCAGAAACAATTTTTTCTTTGATCTTTTCTTCAGTGTCTTCAAGATCAAACCAGATTATATCGCTGCGATGGGTCATTAATGAAGTGATATTTCTATCGCCCAGGTGAAAAACACGTTCAATGATCTCTCTTTCTTCTTCTTCAATTGTCCCTGCTTCTGTTCCTTCAGTTATCATTGTTTTTATTTCTTCTTCTGTTACGGCATCATCTTGTGATTTTTTTATATTGAAAATGAGAAAGAAAAAAGTGCTTATTTTATTGAGCAGCCAAACAAACGGGTGGGTAATTTTTGCAAAAACTAAAACCGGACCCGCCATAAGTTTGGATATTTTCTCTGCTCTTAATAATGCAAATCTTTTAGGGATCAGTTCTCCAAAAAGTATGGAAAGAAATGTAACAATGATCACGACAATTGTGAGAGAGATACCTTCTGCATAATCACTTAAAAAACTTATCTGCTTGAAGAAAGGAACAAGATAAACACTGAATCTTTCGCCGGAATAAACACCCGTTAAAATCGCAATCAACGTAATACCTATTTGCGCGGCAGATAAAAATAGTTCGGGTTTGTTTGCAAGGTCGAGAGCTCTTCGGGCAAATTTATCTCCTTTTTGTGCCATGTTTTCCAACCTTGCTTTGCGGGCCGACACCAGGGCGATTTCAGTCATTACAAATAATCCGTTTATCAATATAAGTCCCAGCAATATGAATATTTCCATCTAAAGTGAAGTTGGTTTCTTATTCGAAGTTAACGAATCCGAATCGCTTGTTGAAGAATGTACCAAGCAGCCAGCCAAATGCAATACCTATCGCTGCACCACCTGCAATATCAAAGGGATAATGAACTCCAACATATACTTGTGCATAGCCAATAATGGCGGCCCATAGGTAAGCTAACCATACCCATTTACCAAGAACTGGTCGTAACGTTAGGAAAATGAATGTTGCCATTCCGAAATGGTTGGCCGCATGTGATGAAGTAAAACTATAAGTTCCTGAACAACGATCTACCAGCAGTCGTACGTATTGAAAGAAATTTGGGTCACCACAAGGTCGCCAGCGTTCAAATGCCTCTTTTACAAGTTTACTGCTTGTCATATCGCAAAGAGAAACTGTGCAAAGAAAAAATACACACCACCACCAGCCACGATTTTTGAAATTCGCAGGTATAAAAACCAGCAGGAACAGATAAAACGGTGTCCAGAAGTAGGCAATGCGTAAATAAGGCAATACACTGTCAAAAAATGAATTGCTCTGATAATTATTAATTTGGATAAAAAGCCATTGATCCCATTGTTCTAATTTGTGGAGGAGGCTACTTTGAATCAAAAACATTTGACAAAAATAGAGGAACGGTCAAAATATAACAGAATCTCATCGGCATTAACGCAGAAATTCTTTTCTTTTGCAGTTTTCTATATGCTTATCAGGCTTAAAATTCCAAAGACGATAATGTGGGTGATAAACCTACTGCTGATCTTTTTGCTGATCTTCACTTTATTCAGATTTGCTACTTATTTTTCATTTAGTCCAAAGGATCTGAGTTTTAAAGAATTAGTGCCGTCTTTTATGTTGGGTATTCGTTATGATCTACGTTGGATCGCCATTATTCTTTTACCGATCGTATTTATAAGTTTAATTCCAAACCTGTCGCCATTTTATTCTGCAAGAAATAAAAAATGGTGGACATGGTACCTGGCCATTATCACATTCATTATTTTTTTCTTTTTCGCTGCCGACTTTGGAAATTTTGCATACAACAGGACAAGACTGAATGCAAGTGCCCTTAATTTTTGGGAGGACGCAAAAATTTCTATGGCAATGCTATGGCAATCATACCCACTTTTCTGGATGATGCTCGGGTTGATAATTGCTGTACTTTTTTTCCGGTGGATGTTTCGCCGTATGCATTGGACAGTGATTGTAAAAACAGATGGACATGGCATACCGTATAAAAGAAAATGGTTTATCATTTCGGGTTTATTACTTCTCATTTTTATTTATGGTAGTCTTACCACTTCCTCACTCAAATGGAAAAAAGCATTTGAGCTGAATGATAATTTCAAAAGCTATCTATCATTAAATCCACTTCAGAATTTTTTTACAACGCTTCGATTTCGTCAACCACAGTTCAATGAGAATACAGCAAGAGAAAATTTTTCTGTAATGGCAGATTGGATGGGTTTACCTGTTAAAGAAAACTTCTCCTATCGTCGCGAGATATTTCCTGAAGTAAAGGCTTTAGAAAGCAAGCCGAATATTGTTTTGGTAATGTGTGAGTCCTTTAGCATGTATAAGAGCAGCATGAGCGGTAATCCGCTAAAAACAACTCCTTACTTTAACCAGATGGCAGATAGCGGGATCTTTTTTGAAAAATGTTTTACACCACATTTTTCCACGGCAAGGGGATTGTTTGCGTTGCTAACAGGAATACCTGATGTACAACTTTCAAAATTTTCGACACGCAATGAAGCAGCGCTTGATCAGCATACCATTATTAATAATTTCGAAGGGTATGACAAGATGTATTTCCTCGGAGGCAGTCCCGAGTTCAATAATTTTCATGGTCTTTTAAAAAATATCGATGGCCTGCAAATGCATGTAGAAGGAACTTTTAGCTCTCCCAAAATGAATGTATGGGGGATCAGTGATAAAAATCTTTTCCTCGAAGCGAATAAAACTTTTAAACAACAGCAAAAACCTTTTTTTGCGATCATACAGACAGCGGATAATCACCGCCCGTTTATGATACCAGAGGAAGACAGTGATTTTGAAAAAATAGTTTTACCAATCGATACATTGAAAAAATATGGTTTCGAATCGGTAAATGAGTTTAATAGTTTCCGTTATTCTGATTATTGCTTTAAAAAATTCATAGAGTCAGCAAAAGCGGAATCCTATTTTCACAATACAATTTTTGTTT
>DATDCP010000089.1:0-11924 GCA_036524255.1 Chitinophagaceae bacterium | reverse complement strand
GCGCAATTGTATATAGGCGTTGAAGGTGGTGCTAACCGCAATTATATTGTGACAAACACTTCTGATAAACCTTTTTTTGAATATCAACCTTCTTATGGTTATACTATTGGCGTGCCTATTAGATATGAATTTCCTTCACTGCCCTGGTTCGGTGGTATACAAGCCACTCCGGGTTTTGTTCAAAAGAATTATCTCATCCAGCGAACCGGTTATTACTCGCCCATGTATCAGCAAACGGATAACAATTACCTGGAGTTACCTATAATGGCACAGTTCCGGTTTGGGGGTCAATTTAAGAAACAACAAAGCCTGTATGGTTTTCTTAACCTTGGAGGATTTGGAGGATACTGGTTGAGTGGTCATGTGAAAGGAAGAGCTCTTTCACCATTGGATCCTAATAATTACCAGGAGTTCGATGAGAGCTATACTTTTTCCGATGTTAAAGACAATCGATTTGAATGGGGAGGATTGGCTGGTGCAGGACTTCAGTATATGCCTAACAAAAACTATGTGTTTTCTATTGAGGCGAGATATTCAACTGCTTTGTCTGACCAGCAAAAAGCATATTCCGAAAATCAAACGCCCCGGTACAATGATACATACAGCTTGCTGGTTGGTGTGCAGCGACAATTATCATTGAACAAAAAGCAAAATAAAAGTAAAGCAGCCAAAAAATAAATTGGTTGATAGGTTGCTATTGCATTTACTAACTATAAGAACATGAATAATGTTAGGAATAAAAACATTTTTTAAATACTGTATCCGCCGGCAATTCTTAATGTATGTCGTAGCGAGTGGTATGATCGTGGGATTATATTCCTGCAAAAAAGAAATACCTAAACGTGAATTGCTTTACAATTACGAGGTTAATGATTTTTCAGAACTGTTTAAAGTGTTCTGGCAGGGGATGAATTCCAATTACCTTTTTTGGGATAAAGAAACGGTGAACTGGGACAATGTGTATCGTGAATACAAGCCTAAGTTTGATTCACTGAATATGCGTCGTTATTCGGATACCACGATGAACATTTGTTTTCAATACATGGTGGATATGACCAAAGACCTTAAAGACGGACAGTACGCTTTGCAGTTGTTGAATGGTGGTGATTTCCTTTTTGAAGACAGTCTGTATAAGTCCTACATAACATTTATTCCAAAATTATTCAGGGCGGAAAAGATTCGACCCGCCTTGCCCGATACCTTGTTTGATTATATCATTCAGTATAATTATCTGAAGGAATTTGATTATGGCGTTTATAGGAATTTTAATACGCTTCAGATTTTTCAGATCATAACCGGAAGGATCTCTAAAGGCTCGAAAAATATATTGTATACAAGTCTTAACAACTTCCTCATTAAAGAGGCCTATAATGCAGATTATGCAACACGTCCTCCGCGGGTTGTAATAAAGAATTTTTTTAACAATATCCACAGATCCAATTGCGATGCTGTTATCATTGATCTGCGGAATAACCGTGGCGGTAACCTGGAAGATGTGGAGTTCCTGGTCGGTCAATTTACTTCAAAGCCAGTATTGTTTGGTTATGCCCGTTATAAATCCGGTGTTGGTCGTTTAGACTATACACCACCGTTGGCATTGAATATAGCACCACAAACCGGCGCCACTGATTTTCAAAAACCTATTGTGATCCTGACGGATATTTTTTCAGCGGCGCTTAGTGAAACAGTGGTCCAGGCGTTTAAAGGATTGACGGACGCCAAAGTAATTGTTATAGGAGAACGTACTTACGGTACATCAGGAATGTTTACAGGTAATGATATCAGCACTAATGGTGGCACTTTTGGTATGGGTTCTTTTGGGGCAGTGCGTATATCGAATACAGCAATACAGGATAAAGATCACAATTTTAATTTTTCTGGCATTGCTCCCGACATAGAAATTAAATACAACGCAACTTCTATCCAGGAAATGCGTCGCACTGGTATTGATATACAACTGGAAAAAGCAATTCAATATTTACAATAGAAGAGAAATTTATTATTTGTATCAAAAAGTTTTTAAAAATGTTTATTCCCCCATATACTAATTCAAATAAAATAAACAGTACCGGGTTTCGTTGCCTGCTTCTTGTATTGCTTTTAAGTATCACAATGGGTGCCTGCCGAAAAGAAGTTACCACAGAAAGGGTGACCAGTTACTACGGCAGATCCTATTCTGAGATCTTTGAAGCGTTCTGGAATGGGATGAATACAAATTATATATTCTGGGATATAGAAAAGGTAAACTGGAATAATATGTACACGACCTACAAGTCGCGTTTTGAATCACTGGATCAGGAAAAAGGCGATCCGTACAAGACTGCCCAAAAAGCAGTGCAGTACCTGGTCGATATGACCAAAGACCTTGCAGATTCTCATTTGTCATTAACATTTAATGGTATTGCCAATTATGTTATTGCCGGTTATCCTGTTCAATCGAATAATTTCCATCCAGCAAGTATCCGTCAACAATTGAGTGGGTACAGGGCACCTATTCCAAGAAAAACATTTGATTTCATTATTCCCAAATACTATTTGACCAACGCCGAACACGGAACCGATGGAGGAAATTTCCATGTGAATTTGGGAGTTATTCCTCACAACAATAAGAACATTCTATACTTTGAATATTCATCTTTCCAACTGCAAGGTCAGTATTACACCACTAACAGCACTCCCAAACCAGTAAAGCCCGTGCTGGATAATTTTTTCCGTTACACCAAAGACCCATCTATTGATGGATTGATCATAGATCTTCGTGGCAACCAGGGTGGCAGCGTTGCCGACCTGGATTTTCTTCTCGGTCGCCTGGTCACATCACCTGTACATGTTGCCTATACACGTACTAAAAATGGAAATGGTCGTTTGGATTTTACACCATGGATCAAAGGTTATGTACATCCGCAACCAGGAAGTACAAATTTTACCAAACCTATAGCTGTATTAGTTGACGGGTACTCTGTAAGTATGTCGGAGATGACATCAATAGCTGTAAAAGCAATTTTCTCTAAATCAAAAGTGATCGGTGAAAAAACCTGGGGCGGTACAGGGCAAATTCCGTTTAATGATATAAAATATTTGGGAGGGCAGTTTGTTGCGGCAAACTTTGTACAGGTGTATTGTGCAGGAGTGGAATTCAGGGATAAGAATCTTATCAGCTATGAAAACAAAGGACTCACACCGGATATTTCTATTGCTTATGATACCACTGCCATAAAAAATAATATTGATCTGCAGTTGAATAAAGGGCTCGAATATGTGAGCTCACAGTAGTTGATCCGTACAGTATGATTGCTTGTCACAATCATCGTGAAAGGCTCAATTATTTTTGAGCCTTTTTTCTTTGCATCCTCGTTTTTATAAAATTCAATTATAAGTCAACCACTGAAGGCGCAACTTTCTTAAATTTTTATACAGGCATAATTTATGTTTATGATGATTTGAAAAAGATCGTTAACCTAAAAAATAAAATTATGGCTGAAATACATGTGCAAGCCAAAAAGAGCTCCTCCTCCACCTGGGTATGGATACTTATTTCTTTAATAATTATCGCAGCAGTAGCAGTATATATATTGATGCGTGATAATGGGGTGAATGAAAAGAGTATAAGTAAACCAAATCAGACATCCTTTAATGTATACAAACAAGAAAGGGCAATTATTTAATTCACTAAAAATTAATTATATGAAAAACAGTCGTCTTCAGGAACTTGACCATTCAAATTTTGAAATTGTAAAAGGAGAACCGGATATACGGGGATGGGATGTGAGGTATAGAAATGGGGAAAAAATTGGATCAATTGAAGAACTGATCTTCGATACGAAGGCAAAAAAAGTTAGATATATGATCGTTGACCTGGAAGAAAATGAGCTAAGATTAGAAAATAGAAAAACAATCATACCTATTGGATTTGCAGAATTAGACAAACAGCATGATGACGTTCTTATCCCAAACGTATCGGTTGATCAACTTTGCAGATTGCCCGATTATAAAAGAAATTCGTTGTCTCCTGAACTGGAAAGAAGTATTGCTTCAGTATTTGGCAGAAAAGTGAATGTTGAACCTGTAGCAAGTATTAAGAGAGAAGAAAGAAAAGTAAATGAAGTGGATGATGACCTCGATCCTGACTTTTACAGTCATGAATATTATAACTCAGATAATCTTTATAAAAACAGACCAAATCGGGAAAAGAGGCCAAGGCTTCAGGATTCAGATTATGACCAGGGACTTCGTCTTTGGGAAAAGAGGAGCGACGGTGAAACCATCGATACATCCGATTTGACAGATAAAGAAAGGGAAAAGCTATTAAAGTATAGAAGGGAATTATATCGTCAACGTAGATATAAGGAGCAATCAGTTTAAAAGAATTATGCTCTGGATCAATCAGAGATTAAAATTGTAAAAGGAAGGCTGTTCCTTCCCCTTCGACCGATTGTACCTGGATATTTCCTTTGTGCAACATCATTATTTGTTTGCAAAGGCTAAGTCCAATGCCGCTGCCACTTTTTTTCGTGCTGAAAAACGGTATAAATATTTTTTCTAAAATTTCTGCGGGCATACCGCTGCCGTTATCTGCGACTCTTATAATGGTTTTGCGATTATTATTCAGGTAGGCGGATAATACAATTTTAGGATGCGGCTTTTCTTTTACAGCTTCGATTGCATTTACCACAAGATTAATTAAAACTTGTTCGAGCAAATTGGTATCTGCTTCCAATGAAAGATCGGGATCTTTTAAAATAGTTTCTATTTCAATATTCTTTTGCTCTAATGTTGGTTGCATCAGTTGCAATAAATTTTCAAAAATATCCCGTACAAAAATTTTTTTCAGGTTAAGGGTAGTGATCTTGTTAAGGTTACGGTATGTCTCCGCAAATTTTAAAAGCCCTTCACTTCTTCTTTTGATCGTTTCAATGCCTAATTCAAGATCATCTACCGATCCGGATTCATTGCTTAATACGGCTACTGATTGTTGCAATCTATGTTTCAATGTATCAGCGAGTGATGAAATAGGCGCAACGGAATTCATGATCTCATGTGTTAATACACTCAACAATTTCTGCCAGGCTTTCGATTCCGTTTCATCAAGTGCTTCGTTCACATTTTGAAAAGCGATGAGCTTGTATTTTTTCCCATCTGTTTGAAAGGCTGTAGCTGATATTAAAATTTTAAAAGAAGTTGTTTCTAAATGAGCCGTAGCGATACTTCCTCCTCCTGGTTTTAAAGAAAGGATCTGTTGATACAAGGCATTATCTCTTTTTGATAATGAATGTATCGTTTTAAGATAGGGCAGTTGTAGCATATTCTTAAGCGATTCATTCATCCAGACAACCGTGCCGCTTTCTTCTTCATAAGAAAGAATACCGGTATCCACCAACTCAAGGATCTTTTGCAGGTATTGATATTGAGTTTCCTTTTCTTTACTGATAACTTTAAAAGTAGTATTGATCTCATTAAATCCCTGCCGAAGCGGTTGTATTTCGACCGGTGCATGTTTTACATCGAAATTCCTGGAGAAATCACGATAATGTATTGACTCAACAAACTGGTTTAATTCATCATGCGCTTTCTTATGGAAACGATAAAAGTCGACGATCTGGTAAATGATAACAGGTACAGCAATTAATAAATAAACGTATAACTCTTTTACTAAAAAGAAAGATGAAATGCTTAATGTTATGAATAACAGAAGCACCCGTACTAAGATCCGCCATTCAAATTGTTTAAATATCATACCCCTTGTTTAAATATCATACCCCCTGTCCCCCTGAAGGGGGAACTTAGATTTAATCTTGTTAATAAATTATGTAAAGCCTACGTTTAGAAATTTTCAATGTAATTCCAATAAAAGTTATCTATTATAATTCGAATAAAGAGCTAATTAAAAAAATAAAGCTTGCACTGTTCAAGTCACCCCTTCAGGTGGACAGGGGTTTTAAATATCATATTTACTCAACCTCCTGTACAATGCAGTTCTTGTTAACCCTAATTCTTTTGCAGCTTTGGTAATATTGCCATTATTTTTTTCAATGACTTTTAGAATTGTATTTTTTTCAATAGTGCTTAATTTCATTTCCACCGGTTCATTATCACTAGCCAGAGCGGATTCTATTGGAGAAAAGATCAGGTCCTTTGCCTGCAACATATCTTCATCGGCCATTATTACGGCTCTTTCGATAGTGTATTGAAGTTCTCTCACATTTCCCGGGTAATGATAACTCATCAGTTTCTCCATTGCTTTATTATCAAACTCAAGTGCAGGTTTTATGTATTTATTACAATACAATCTGCAAAAATGTTTGGCGAGTAACAATATATCATTTCCTCTTTTTCGTAATGGAGGCATCACTATTTCAACTGTGTTGATACGATAAATAAGATCTTTACGGAAACGATTCTCATTTGCAAGTTCACTGATCGACACATTGGTAGCACAAATGAGACGTATATCTATCGAAATAATTTCATTGCTGCCCAACCTGTTTATCTGGCGGTTTTGCAATACGTTCAACAGCTTTGCCTGTTGTTGTAAAGAAATATTCCCGATCTCATCAAGAAAAATGGTCCCTCCATTTGCCGTTTCAAATCTTCCTGTTCTGTCTTCTCGTGCATCAGTAAAAGCGCCTCGTTTATGGCCAAACAATTCGCTTTCAAATAATGATTCTGTTAATGCACCTACATCTACTTTTACAAAGGGCTTTTCAGCCCGCAAAGATTGCTGATGAATTGCTTTTGCAACAAGATCTTTACCGGTTCCATTTTCTCCCAATATTAAAATATTAGCATCAGTTGGGGCTATCTTTTCGACCTTGTAAAAAATTTGTTGCATCACTTCCGAATCACCGATCAGTTCCTTACCGATAATTGAATCTGAATGCAAGCCCGGCGTAAGCGAGGTCTTACTTTCTTTTCTTTTTAAGGAATCCTTGATTATGGAAATAAGCTTTTCATTATGCCAGGGCTTTACCACAAAATCTGCTGCGCCTTCTTTTAACGAACGAACTGCCAGGTCAATATCACCATAAGCAGTGATCATGATAACAGCCGAATCTGTTTTGAGTTTTTTGATCTCGTTTAACCAAAATAAGCCTTCGTTGCCGGTGTGAATCGAACTAGTGAAATTCATGTCTAACAGGATCAGGTCAAAATGATCTTTGTTAAGATGCCAGCGAAGGTTTTCGGGATTCTTTTCTGTTATAACTTCTTTTACTTCCGTTTTGAGTAATAGCCTAACGGCTGTCAGCACATCCGGGTCATCATCTACAACTAATATTGAAGCGTTTTTTAAGATCATCACTAATTCCGGGTTACAAATTCTAAAAATATTTTTAACAACTTCTGCAATTATACCATAAATACAAAGTCATGGCAATTAATTTTTTAGTAATATATGAGAGAAACAACTGTATCAAAAGCGAACACTGGTTGTATCACAAACGAACGCTTTCGTAGATTGTCCGCTTGTAACATTCTGTAAATCAAAATCGTCATAAACTGGCATATTCTTATAAGTATAGGAACCCAGATTCTCATGTAGATCTTTTGCAAGCTGCTTTGATCTTCAATGCAGTCGTAAGGTCGGAGCAGCTTATTTTAACAAAAAAAGATTTTTAAACCAAATACTACCGTGGATAGAGTCATTGAAAAAAAGACCTGGAGTCGCAAACGTATACTAACTATTGTTGGAATTGTTGGCATTATTGTTTTGATCGGTGCCAGTTATTATCTCACTTCCGGAAAAAGCCGATTAAATGTAGATTCTGAAAGAATTACTGTCAGCGAAGTTAAATCAGGCCCTTTTAAAGAATTTATTCCTGTTAACGGGGTTGTGTTGCCTATCACCACTATTTATCTGGATGCATTAGAGGGTGGCCGTGTTGAACAAAAATATGTGGAGGATGGTGCTATCATGAAAAAAGATCAACCCATTCTTAGATTATCAAATACCGATCTTGAACTGAGCCTCGTAAATCAGCAAACTGCTGTTTACAACCTTCTCACTCAAATGCAGATCTCTCAAAATGCTTCACAGCAAAATACAGTCAACCGGATGAACCAATTAACTGATGTAAACAGTCAATTAAAAGAAGCTGAGAGAGTTTATAAACTCAATAAAAGTCTTTACGAGCAAAAAGTGATCGGCGGTCAGGAATTCAAACAATCAGAGAATAATTATTACTACCTGCTGGAAAAGAAAAGACTTTCTGAGCAGATCATGAAGCAGGATTCTGTTTCAGGAAATCAGCAATTGAAACAGGCAGAACAATCTTATAAAGGTTCACAGGAAGCATTGAACGTTATGCAAAAAAAAGTTGGTGACCTGATCGTAAGAGCACCTGTTGATGGACAACTTACTTCGCTTGATGCAGAAATTGGTCAATCAAAGAATAAAGGAGAACGGCTTGGACAACTTGATATTCTTAGCGGATTTAAAGTAAGAGTGGATATTGATGAACATTATATTTCACGTATATATAATGGCCTGATCGGCGAATTCACTTTTGCCAGCAAACAATATAAACTCAAGATCACAAAAATTTATACGCAGGTTACGAATGGCCGCTTCCAGGTTGATATGGAGTTTGAAGGTGAAGTGCCTCAAGGTATTCGCAGGGGGCAAACTTTACAGATAGGCTTAGCATTAAGTGATGAGATCACTGCATTACTTCTTCCTAAAGGTGGTTTCTATCAAAAAACTGGTGGCAACTGGATCTTTAAAGTAGATGAAAATGGAAAAATAGCTTATAAAGTGGATATACAACTTGGCATGCAAAGCCCGGATTATTACCAGGTATTACAGGGATTAAAAGCAGGCGACAAAGTAGTTACATCGAGCTATGAAAACTATGAGAACATGGAAGAACTAGTTATTAAAAACTAAAACCATTCATTCATTAAAAGTATAGCCATGAAAAAGAAAACCTTTTATTTGATCGCACTGATCTTCTCGATCAGTTTATTTTCTTCTGCAAAGAAGTTAAAAGGCAATTGTGAGAACCTAATATGTTGTGAACCGATGAAGTCAAAAGCCACAGATGATGCCGAGCTAAGTTTCCCATCGCTCGGAATATTCCTTTTTAACAATTAATCTTTCACCTTCACTTTAAAAAATAAAAAATGATCAAGATCGCAAATCTCGAAAAAACCTATCGCACCGAAGAGGTGGAAACAGTAGCCCTTAACAAACTTTCTTTTGAAATAAAGGAAGGAGAGTTTGTTGCTGTTATGGGTCCATCAGGATGTGGTAAGTCAACGCTGTTAAATATTGTAGGCCTGCTTGATGATCCCGATGATGGAAGCTACCAGTTCAACGGGATCGAAGTTGCAAAATTCAATGAACGTAAAAGAGCCGATCTGCGCAAAAGAAATATTGGCTTCGTTTTTCAAAGTTTTAATCTTATTGATGAGCTAACTGTTTTTGAAAATGTTGAATTACCTCTTATTTACACAGGTGTGAAAGGAGCTGAAAGGAAAAAAAGAGTAGAAGAAGTTTTAGATAAAATGCAGATCATGCATCGCCGTAATCACTACCCACAGCAATTATCGGGTGGTCAGCAACAACGTGTGGCTGTTGCAAGAGCAGTTGTGAACAAACCGAAACTTATACTTGCAGATGAGCCTACTGGTAATCTTGATTCACACAACGGAAGTGAAGTAATGCAAATGCTCACAGATCTGAATGAACAAGGCACCACTATCATTATGGTAACGCACTCTGAGCATGATGCCCGTTTTAGTCATCGTATCATCAGAATGTTGGATGGACAAACGGTGACTGAGAATATATTGGTATAAAAGCTATTAGCCGTTAGCTGATAGCTTTTAGCTAATGGCTTACGGCTAATTGCTAAAAGCTTAACAAGTATAGCCATGTTTAAAAATTATTTCAAGATCGCTTTCCGGAGTCTTTGGAAGAATAAAGGCTATAGCACAATAAATATATTAGGCCTGGCCGTTGGATTGGCCACTTGCCTTGTTATTATATTATATGTTGTAGATGAACTAAGCTATGACCGGTTCTACAAAAATGCCGGTAATATTTATCGTGTCAATTCTGATATCAGGTTTGGTGGTTCCGACCTCCATATCACACAGACATCTGATATGATGGGACAATTGCTGAAGAAAGATTATCCGCAAGTAGAGGAGTATGCCCGTATCTATAATAACAGCGGCGGCAAATTAATAAAGAAAGGTGCAGATTTTATTAATGAGCAAAGAGTGGCACATGTCGATTCTACTTTTTTCAGAATTTTTAATTTACCTGCTATTGATGGCGATACAAGAACTGCTCTTGATGAACCAAATACTGTCGTCGTAACGGAGTCGGCTGCAAAAAAATATTTTAACGATATACATGTTGTTGGAAAAACTATAGAAGAAAAAAATGGACAGTCAACAAGACCTTATAAGATCACTGCTGTAATAAAAGATATTCCCCATAATTCGCATTTGAATCTTGAATTCTTTTTTTCCATGAAGAACGTGAATTATCAATGGGGACAGGCTACCAGCCATAATTTCCATACTTACATTGCGTTGCAAACAGGTACAGCATACAAGACTTTTCAAAAGAACTTTACTGCCTATATTGATAAATATGTTTTACCGGAAGCCAGGGCTTTTATGAATATCAACAGCATGGATGAATTCAGAAAAGCGGGTAATAATCTCGAGTATAGTTTGATCCCATTGACTAAGATCCATTTGTACAGTGATTTTAATTTTGAGATAACGCCACCGGGAAATATACAGTATGTTTATATTTTTGGAGCCGTTGCTTTATTTATTTTATTAATAGCATGTATCAATTTCATTAACCTGAGTACGGCAAGAAGTGCCAACCGTGCAAAAGAAGTAGGCATACGTAAAACCTTAGGCACAGAAAGAAGAACACTCATTACTCAGTTCCTTGTCGAATCAACTCTTACAGTTATTATTTCCTTATTGATCGCCATCGGGATCACATGGATGATGCTTCCATTTTTTAATAATGTAGCAGGAAAATCAATACTGATCAATGAAATGCTTGATCCAAAAATTCTTACAGTAATTGTATTGCTTCCTTTTGTTGTCGGGTTATTGGCTGGAAGTTATCCAGCTGCATTTCTTTCAAAATTTAATCCTATCACGGTATTAAAAGGAAACTCAAATACAAAGTATAAGAAAAGCACTTTAAGAAATGTACTCGTTATTTTTCAGTTTACAACTTCCATCATTCTTATTGTGGGGACTATCATTGTTTATAAACAGCTTAATTATATCCAGACAAAAAAACTCGGATTTAATAAAGACCAGGTGTTGATAATAAATGGAACAGGCTCATTAGGCAATAATGCAAAGGCATTTAAAGAAGATGTATTGGCCATGTCAGGCGTAAAAAGCGGAACACTTAGCTTTTATTT
Organism: Chitinophagaceae bacterium; assembly: GCA_036524255.1. Taxonomy (GTDB): domain Bacteria; phylum Bacteroidota; class Bacteroidia; order Chitinophagales; family Chitinophagaceae; genus VBAS01. The sequence continues at coordinate 519 of DATDCP010000089.1, read as the reverse complement.
GCCAGTTACATCTTCATCAAGAAATGATAATACGTATTCGAAAGAAGCAGTGATGGATTCCAAAAATGGGATTGGTATGCAGACCTGGACAGTAGATTACGATTATATCCAAACGATGGGGATGGAGATCATTAAAGGAAGGAATTTTTCAAAAGAGTTTGCAGATTCAAATGCGACGATCATCAATGAAACCACCGCAAAATTTTTGGGGTATGATGATCCGGTCGGGAAGAAGATATATACGTTTACAGATAACAATGGATCAAAAATTTCTTTTGATATAATCGGCGTAGTAAAGAATTTTCATTTTGAATCACTTCGTCAGAATGTGGGACCATTATGCATGCGACTCGGCACTGACAGGGGCCTGGCATCATTTAAAATTGATGCAACTAAATCAAGAGACCTGATTACTCAAATTGAAGGGAAGTGGAAATCAATGGCAGCTGGTTTGCCTTTCAGTTATCGTTTTCTTGACGAGTCATTTAATGACATGTATCGTAACGAGCAACGTGTTGG
>DATDCP010000088.1:0-14100 GCA_036524255.1 Chitinophagaceae bacterium | reverse complement strand
GTAAGAAAAAAAATAGAATCATATAGAAACACCGCGGCAATTGAAGGCGGCATTGCCGGAGCGGGAGGTTTTTTATTAGGCCTTGCCGATTTTCCTATTCTTCTCGGCATCAAACTAAAACTGTTGTTTGATATCGCTTCCCTGTATGGTTTTAATGTGCATGATTATAAAGAAAGAGTTTATATCCTTCATATTTTCGAACTTGCATTTTCAAGCGATGCGCACAGAAAGAACGTCTATCTCAAAATAACAGATTGGGAAACAAAACGCAATTCCCTGCCAGAAGATATCAACCAATTTGACTGGAGAAATTTTCAACAGGAATATCGTGACTATATTGATCTTGCAAAAATGGCTCAACTGGTACCAGTGATCGGTGCACCAGTTGGCGTTATAGTAAATAGTCGCTTAATAAAAAAGCTAGGCCTTACGGCAATGAATGCATACAGAATGAGATTGACCAAATGAACAAGATCATTTGGTCGGAGGTCCTTCCCATAATACTTGTTCAATTATCCACTTATCACCTTGTTTGGAAAGGAGCACATAATCGATCCCCCACCAGGCTGTAACTTTTGCCGAGGCAATTGTATTTCCGATCTCAAACACTTCAACTTTTTTGGGCGAATCCGGTTTCGCAAAGTTCTTTTTGGCCATAACGTTTTTTGCATAATCCAATGCCTCACGGTATGTCATTTGACCGTCGAAATCATAAACACCGGTGTTTTTATTTTTCCAATAACCGAGCTTATGTAACGATGGCCTTAAAGAGGCTATAAGCTTGACAGTATCGCCTTCATAAAATCCTTCGATATAATTCAAGCAAGCTCTTTCAACTTTTTCTTTTTCCTGTGCTGATAAATAATTTACAGTAATAAATGTTAATAAAAGAAAGATGAGTTTTTTCATGACGTATATTTTATAATAGTAAAGTAAGAATGAATAATGAGACAATCAAACAGTTTACATGAACGGAACCAGAAACTATTTGATTTCATGCCTATACTGATTTGTCTAATTTAATTCTCTTTAATCTCCTTTCCTCTTAAACAACTGTGGATATAATTTAAAAATGGTGAAACAAGGACTTTAATTATGGTGTTAATATTCTACACCTAAAATTAATTTATAGCGAAATTATTCGGGAACAATAATTGTTGAATTCATAAAAACATTTGTTATGGGAGAAGTAAAAAATCTTACAGCTGATGACGCTGTTGAAAAAATTAGGGAGATAACGAAGGATGCAAATATTTGCATGTTTGTTACTGACCTTTCAAACTTGCCTCTGGCAGGCAGACCAATGGCTACACAGGAAGTAGATGAAGAAGGCAATATCTGGTTTATGAGTGATCGGAACAGTGATAAGAACAAGCATATAGAAAATGATGACCAGGTTCAATTATTTTATTCCCACACAAGTAATTATGAATATTTAAGTGTTTTTGGAAAAGCAGAAATTGTAAATGACCGTTCAAAAATTGCGGAGCTATGGACACCAATGGCTAAAACCTGGTTTAAAGAAGGAAAAGACGATCCAAATATAAGCCTGATAAAAGTAATACCAGGAGATGCTTATTATTGGGATACCAAGAACAATAAAATGGTTTCTTTAATAAAATTTGCAATGGGTGCGATAGGCATAACTCCAAAAAATGATGGAGGTGTCGAGGGAAAACTCAAAGTTTAATTGCAATTCACAATGCTATAGCCTTTACTGCTGATATAAATTTTCTTATATCATCAGCAGGAGTATAAACGCCAGGAGTCACCCGGAGACAGCCTTCTTTGCCTAATATACGGCCAACAGTAAGAATATTATGTTGCGTAAACAGAACATCAGCAACATCAACAGTTTTTTTATCTCTTATTCGAAATGAAGCGATAGCGCAGGAAAGATCAGGAGGAGTAAGAATTTCAACCTTATCAATTTGCTTCAGCTCATTTATCCAAATTGATTTCAGGTAATGTAATCGTTTCGAAATTTTCTCGACGCCCATTAACTTATGAAAAGCAAGACTATCAGGGATCGTCATAATAACAGCAAAAGGCGTAGTACCAAAATGAGCCAGCTTGCTGATATTATCTTCCGCCGTATTCACATCACCAAATAATACATTCATTTCTTTGATCCGTTCTTTTTTTATATACAGGACTCCTGCACCGATAGGATTGCCGATCCATTTATGCAAGTTCATTCCAACAAAATCCGAACCCAATGCAGGTAAGCTGAATGGCACCTGGCCTAATGCATGTGCTGAATCGGTAATAGCATCAATACCTTTTTCTTTTGCCATAGCAGCGATCTTTTTTACCGGCACAATCAACCCATTGATATTTGAAACATGCGTTAATAAGATAACTTTTGTTTTGCCAGTTATCATTTTGCTATACAATTCGACAATTTCATCTTCATTCGCAGGGAATAAACGCATATCAAAAGCATTTACTTTTATCTTACCCCTCTTTTCCAGCAACCTGAATGCTTCTATCATGCTGAAATAATCAAGCTGGTTGATCAATACCTCATCTCCTTCTTTAAATGGATAACCTTGTATGGCGATGTTCAGAGCCTCAGTCGCATTCCGTGTAATGATGATCTCTTCAGGCTCCACCATTAAAAAAGCCGCTAACTCTTTCTTAATCGCAGTACTCATGTCAGGGTAAACCTTCCTTGCAAATCTTGCTCCTTCCCTATTTGCCAGTGAAATATTTCTCTGAAAAGCCTGCAACACAGGTTTTGGTTGCATGCCGTAATACCCGTTCTCGAGATTGATATAATCTTTGGAAACGTTATAATATTTATGAGCAATGTGTTTCCAGTATTTTTCATCGTCAGGAGCACCCTCATTTGCAAAATCTTTTACATCAATTGCTGAATCAAAAAGATCTCCTGCTGATGCAACAGCCGGCAAACCAGTCATAAGCAACCCGGCGCCTAATTGTTGTATAAATTTTTTCCTGGTATTTGACATACGAAGGTTTTAAAGAAAAGAAGCCATTATAATCTTACAAAGCGTCCCGCAACAGCCTCATATAAGCTAATCCTTTTTCCCTGGCAAAATTAATATTATGATCCGGGATACTTTCCGGGTCTTTATAATTTGCCAATGCTTTATCGATACTTTCTTCCCGTAACAATTGAAGCATTGGATAGATTGACCTGTTCGTATAATTGGCAGGATCATTCTCATCTGAATTGGCAAAAATATATAATGGATGAAAACTTGCAAGCTGGTAAATTCCTTCATAGCCTTTTCTTTTTAATAGCTTTTCCGCAAGTGAAAGCATGTCAAGGTAATCATCAAATTGCTGAAATGCGTTTGGGAAAATGAGAAAACTGGTTTCAATAGTTGGATCATTATCCAGTCTTTCCATTTCGTGCACAAATGATGCAAGACAGGCTTCTACCCCTATACTCTCCTCTACCTTATAAAATATGGTTTGTTGCTTTACAACATTTGCAGCGAATGGACAGAAATTGCAACCAATAACCACATCAATGATCCATTTTTTTGTTCTATCAATTACATGTTCGGAATTCATCAAGATTAAAGTTAGCTGAAGTATTTTTTGTGCCTTATAATTTTTTTACCGCTCTCAAATAATCATACTGCAGGTCTTCATGTAATCCTTTCAACGCTTTGTTTATATTCTTTAGTTGGTTTTGATAAATATTCTGAAGAACAGGGTTTTTATCTATTGAAATATTCAATTCTTTCATCGATTCACAGAAATAAATTAGCAGTTCAACTTCCACGATCTCAAGACCGCTATACCGTATATATTTTTTAACACTGCGAAGAATTTTTCCTAATGTTTTTTTTACAAAATAAACATTGCTTTTATTAATATCTGCGAACTGCAATGTCATTTCTTCCTTCACACCTTTTATATAAGCTGTGGTATCGTGAGCCTCAAAAAGCAAATACGTTAATAATTCTTTGTTCTCCTTTTTAAAGCGAGCCAGGCGAAGACAAAGGTCGACAAGCGTGGGAGCAGGTGCGTTGACCAACTCCTGTTTCAGTTCATTTATAGTGGATGCTTTCATTGGATGGCAAAAAAAAATTGAGAACAAGATTATTAAATTGTTCTCAATAAAAATTATTTCCGGGCAAAAATGCCGATCAAAGCAAGCTGCCGGTATATCAACAATCAGCAAATCCGCAGATCTTTCTGTTGCCGACTATTTGTAAAACGAATTGGAATTTAGATCCCCTCCTCGCTTACCATCTTTTATTATCAGTCTTTTTTGGTTTTGCAACCGAAACAGACATTGCTCTGCCTTCAACTTCTTTGTTGTTAAGACCTGCGATCGCTTTTTTAGCATCTTCATCAGAATCCATTTCAACAAAACCGAAACCGCGGCTACGGCCAGTTTCACGGTCACTGATAACTTTGGCAGATGACACTGAACCAAATTGAGAAAATAATTTGTTCAAGTCATCATCTGTTGTGTGAAAACTTAAGTTCGAAACGTACATGTTCATAAAACAAAATTTTTTTAAATAAATAAAATAATACCTGTGAAGAAGTTTACAGAAAAAAGTAAAAAGGAGACTAACTGTTACTGAGGGGAAAAGTAAAAATTTGAATTGGCCAAATACTAAATGCAGTAAAACTTAAAATCACATGGTGAAGATAGGCTATTAAATCAACATTGAAGTTTTTAAATATCAGCCCCTAATGGGAGTTTTTCGAGCTCTAAATAGAAAATTGTTCGGCCCTTATTGTAACAAATAATGTGTTAATTTATTATTTTGCCCAACCATTCAGGATCAAAAAAGGTCTGATTATTGTCCACCGCGTTGAAGAAAACCAAAAGATATGATTAAAACAAATGCGATTTTATTTACCACATTGTTTGCATTTTGCATTGGTCAAAGAGTAGAAGAAAAAAATTACGTGAAAAAGCAAGCAACTGACCCAGCAATTGTAGATGGGCCATACGTACTATATGGCAATGATTCTGTTTTTGTAAAATATATCGAAGATAATTCCGGAGCGAAAACTGTAAAAATAGATGGCTCACCTACTGCCTTGAAAAACAACATTACCCTACAGGTAAATACTGATATTCCTGGTAAAACATTCACCGTACAACTAAAGCAGAAGCTCAGTGATGAAAAATCAGAATACAAAGGAATAAAAAAAATGCTGGTAATATCCGATATCGAAGGCAACTTTGAAGCGTTGAGAAAGTTATTGCAGGGCAACAAGGTGATTGACGAAAATTTCAACTGGACTTACGGGAAAGATCATCTTGTATTAGTAGGTGATTTTGTGGACAGGGGTACAATGGTTACAGAAGTATTATGGCTTATTTATTCCCTGGAAGAGAAAGCAAAAGCTGCCGGGGGTTATGTACATTTTATTCTAGGCAATCATGAGATCATGAACATGAGTAATGAGAATGATTATGTGCATGAGCGTTATAAGCAACATGCTCTATTGATGAACAAGCCTTACATGCAGCTGTTCGGATCGAATTCAGAAATAGGCCGTTGGTTAGCTACTAAAAATGTCATTGAACGTATTGGCAATACTCTTTTTACACATGGCGGCGTTTCAGGTTATCTAAATAACCTGAACATATCACTGAAAGAGCTTAATGCAATAACAAAGCCTTTTTATTCTGATACCACTTATAAATACTCAGATGACAGGCTTAATTTAATATTCAGTGATTTTGGTCCATTTTGGTACAGGAATTATTATAAAACACCAAGAGCAAATATTCAACAAATAGACAGCACATTGGATATTTATAACGTTCGTACCATTTCAACCGGACACACCGTCATTGCAAATGAAATAAGATCACTTTATAATGGCAAAGTTTTTAATACAGATGTACATCATGCTGGAGGCCATTCTGAAGCGATGCTAATTGACGATGGAAAATTTTGGCGGGTAAATGCTGCGGGTGAAAAATTTGATATCAAGCCCATATAAGCTTTAATAGTCATATTTACTACGAGAGAATATTTCCTCTCACCGTTTATGTTTCTGCAAAAAATCCTTCTTTGAATCATGAAATGAGCTCACCGCTCCTAATTTATACAACACATAAATATAGATCCAGGGTAAATCCAGCTGCCATGATAAAAAACCAGCCCTTGCACTAGCAGGATATAAATGATGATTGTTATGCCATTCGCCGGCAAAATAACCGGGGCGCCATTGATTGATCGATAGATTACTCCTGTCAAAATCCAATCCATCTATATGTTTTTCTTCACCTTTACCATGACCTGTATAATTGAAAATTCTTACAAAAGTGATCCAAAACATCGCACCAGTAAAAAAGGTACAAGCTAGAGCATGACCCCCAATTAAATAAAACATCGTATACCAAAATGCCCAATTGCCCAACCAAAGCGCTATTGTATACCATGGCGTAGCAATTGAGCCCCACCTTTTATAATTTGCATAAGAATTTATTTGAACACCCGTGTGTTTCATAAAATGGACAGCCCGGTCATAATCTTTTTCAGAAAGATTTTTATTAATACTTTGGTGATTTACTTCAGCCAAAAAACAATATAAAAAACCAGCACGGGCATTATAAGGATCGCCTGGCTCGTCACTTTTTACATGATGCACATGATGTGATACAACATACATCTCCTCGGGAACAGTTTTGATAACAAGATTCTGCGTAAGAAAACGCCATATCTTATGCCGGAATGTAAAAGATTTATGTGTGCAATAACGATGAAGCCAAATAGTGCCATGTGTACCCATGATGATCATGGTATACAAAAGAAAAACAATGAGTAATTGCCATGAGAAATAATGAACCAAAAAAAAGTAAGCGAAAGGGATCATGCAAACGATCATGAACCAGCCTATAAAAGATATCCAGTTCTTTTTACTTTTAAAAATATTACTGCGTGTTAAAAATTCGCTGAATAATTGTTTGCGTGTCGGTTTTATCAATTCGCCTTTTTCATCTTTCCATCCATAGGAAGGCGTTTGTAAAACTTCATCTATAAAAGCCATTTTAAATTTTTCGTTTTGTTTTTAAAATTGATTGATCTATTCCCTTTAAGAAATAGCAATCACATGAGTAGCATTAATTACAATAATTAAGAAATACGCACAGTTGTGGGGAGATAGTAAAAGATAAGAGAAGCATTACTGCCTGGCTCATCAACCGTAACGCGTAAAGCTAAGGGATTTATTGGATAAATGACTCATAAAATTCACACCGGCTCCCATATGTTCGTTAATTGTGAATTACTGTATGATCTTAATCCAAAAAAACAACATCGATCCAATAGTTTGACATTTGGGGATAAAAATGAAATAATCACTAAAATTCATCAGCCATACAAAGTTGAACAGTTAATTTTTTTTTTGAAACAGCATTTATTATACTTGTTATAGCATCCCACTATCATATTCCAGTCTGTAAAAACATCAACAATACCAATTTCTTTGATAATAATTAGTCATTGACCCCAAAAAAACCAGATGGCTGTCCAAAGGCACTTCCAAAAGGTCAATCATTCTGGCCTAAACAGATCTATTATAAAAATTAAAAAGCTTAAGAACAAAAAGACTTACATTTTTTCCAGGAGGAATATATTCATTAAAAAGGTTTCGGGTAAATTCATCGCCATTAAATCGAAGGGATAACTTATCCCATACTATTGGCCATGAAAGATCTTCTTTATTAAGTAAAGTCTCGTTAATAACATAAATGATCGGATCATTAATTGATTTCGACCCCATTTTTTTTGAGACAATAAGCTGCGCATCCGGATTAATGCTTGCAATACTTATGGAACTGTTAGCACCGCCACAGGAACCTAATATAGCTAGCTTGACAGACGGCGTCAACCTTTTCAATGTATTATCGAGATGATAACTATGACCCCGATGAACTAACATGACCGGCTCTATTGATTCCTGCTTTAAAAAAATAAATAAGGAGTCCTGGGCTTTCATATCTAGTTCTTCCTTTGTATCTAATGGGAGATTCGCATAAATAATAATGGGCTGATCAGAAACGGAACGAATGCTTATCCAGTTTTCATTCCTGGTAGTTTTCCATTTGCTAGTATCATTAAACATTTTTTGGAAATTATTGAATGAAGCAATGCCATCCTCATCTCCGTAAAATAAAACGAGCTGAATGATCTCACCGTTCTTATTTTGCAAAGACTTTCGTCCAAGCTTTTCATAATTACCAAGTGTTGTCCATAATTTATGGAAAGAGTTTTTTTGTTTAACCAGGTCAAACACCTGTAATAAAATGCTGTACAGTCTTGTACCAAAATACAATTGACCCGATTTGCAGCGATTTAAATTTGACTGTAGTTCATTTTGGATCATACTACTAATTACAATAGCCGAATCAAGACCGGTAAATGAATCCGCAATATCCATTGCTTTCTCAAGCCCTGAATTTGTATCTGTTTCAATTCCGGAAATAAAACGACTCATTAATTCTGCTGCCCTTTCCTGTGGCATTCTATTTAAGAAATCTGTCAGCACATTATAGTTCGCCGCCAATCTCATGAATATGCGAAAATTATCATACTGTACGATGCTGAATAATGAATCTGCGGACTGTGTTTTGAAATGCTCCATTAATCTTTTGTACAAGCCGAGATAGCTTGACGTATATAATTCATCGCCACAACTGGTTATTATGTAATAAATATCTTCTGGCCTAAGGCTTTTTACTGAAGCAAACCGGATCGCATCTGCGGCGCTATGTAGTTCATTGACCTGGTCCACATAAAAGATTAGGGATTTTTCTTTTAAACCTTTGCGTAATAATTTTTGAAAAACTAAAGATCCGCTATTAGATCCAACAGACTCCATCAGCGTATTAACCAGCAATTGAAAATACTTAACTACATCCTTTCTTGTTTCAAGTATCTCTTCGGTAGTAATTCTATTTTCTGCTATTTGTGTAACAAAGGGTAACAACTCTGATGCATTTCTATCCGCTGCAAGTGATATGATTTGTTGCAGGTATATATTTTTTGTGTTTCGAATATTATCTTTCAAGGGTTGTTTACCATAGTTGAGATGTGAAACTATTTTAGACGGATCATTGACTGCAGCAGTCACCAATAAAGAATCAGCATAGCGAAATCCCGGATTATTCTCTAAAAAGCCAAGAATAAATTCAGGCGAAGAAACCATACGTTTATAAACTGCCATATCATCAAGCAAACTATGTTCCTGATATTGGCTAAAAGTCGCTGCCAGCACTTGTGAGCGACGCGGGGGCATATCTATCAATACATTTACAATTGATTGGCGATAAAGTAATGCTTTCAAAATATTTTTATAGGATTGGACAGCACCGGGAATATCATAGATCTCAGTTCTTTTTTGTGCGACATTTTTTCCAATCTCATTCATAAAATAACCAAGACTTCGAATCGCTTTCTCCCTTTCACCCGCAGTTAAAAAAGGAACAGCCGATATCATAATTGGGATACTATCTACTTGCAATTTAACGGAACGGGAAAGTTGATTGATAATAGCAGAATCAATCGAAATTCGATTGAGTTCGCGGAAAAATTTCCCCTGTTCTTCCTTTAGAACTTTAGTTGCAGAAGATTGTGCAACTACTAAAATTGGCTGCACTAAAAAGATCAAAACAATAAAGTAAAAGATTTTCCTCATAATGATTTCTATCCTACCACTGCAAAACCAGTTTTTTTTGTTTTATACACTTTTAAAAACGTGCCAGATTGTTTAAAACAAGAAATCTCAACATGATAGCGACTGTTTTGTAAAACAGGAGATTTTAATGTAGAGTTATTTACTGATTAATAAAAAAAAGCTTTATGAAGTGTAAGCTGTTTAACCATTATTCATAATCACATTAACAAAAAGATATTTTTTATGTGTAAACTTTTTTGTCCAATCATATTGATTTAGTGACGAAACCGTACACAAACAGTGCAACATTGATAAAAAGAAACTCTATTGGTATAAATTTTGGAATCGATGATTTTATATAAAAAATTTTACAAAATTTTAAAGAAAGAAAAAGTGAAACAATTAATTAATCTAAAATTTACTTTATGAAGAAGGTATTTCTAATTGTTCTGTCTTGTTGCGCATTTGCTACAATATTTTCACAGAACGTCGTAAAAGAACATTATACCGCTTCCGGTGGATTGCTAGGAGCGGCTAATTTTAGCCAATTCAGAGTTACAGGTGAGAACCCTTTAAACATAGACTATAACTTCGAGCCAGGCTGGTCAGCTGGAGCATGGGTAAATTTTCCTGTAAGCAGCGGCTTTTCTATTGAGCCCCAATTTATGTACAGTTCTTATGCCTATCATTCAAATAATGCATCTGCAACAGCGTTGCTAGGTGACGGGAAGATCAGGTATCTTTCGGTTCCACTATTGTTGAAATTTCATACTGGTGATAAGTTCGCAATAACCGCAGGGCCACAACTAGACTGGTTCTCCTCTTTTGAAGATAAAAATAATAGGGCACAGGAAGATGATTTTAAAAAAACAAGTTTTTCTGCTTTTGGAGGAATGGAAATATTTCCTCATGGAAGAGTAACAGTTTTTGGGCGTTATATTTTTGGAATTAGTAATATGGATAATTCCGGTACCCATGGAGATGAAATGAAATATAAAAACCAAAATATACAGGCTGGATTAAAGTTCAAATTATTTGGCAAAAAAGTAGAAGCCGATTCAGATGGTGATGGTGTCATTGATGCAAAGGATAAATGTCCAAGTGTTGTTGGTCTTGATAGATATGATGGTTGCCCGATCCCGGATACTGATGGCGATGGAATCAATGATGAGGTAGACAAATGTATAAATGAGAAAGGCACCGCCAAATACAATGGATGTCCAATCCCTGACACTGATAAAGATGGCATTAATGACGAAGAAGATAAATGTCCTAATCAAGCTGGTCTTGCAAAATATAATGGATGTCCGATCCCTGACACTGATAAAGACGGCATAAATGATGAAGAAGACAAATGTCCAAACGAGGCAGGACCTGCAAGTAATAATGGCTGCCCAGCTTCCGACAGAGATAAAGATGGTATTAATGATGATGAAGATAAATGTCCTGATGTACCAGGTGTAGCTAAAAACTTTGGTTGCCCAGAAGCACCCGAATTACCAGCAGAAGTAAGTAAAATGCTTAGTACATCTGCACAGAAAGTTTCATTTACGGCAAATAGCGCAAAACTTGCTGCAACAGCAGGGACTTCGCTGAACCAGATAGTAAAGATCATGAAAGACTATCCTGAACTGAAACTTAAAGTCGAAGGCCATACAGATAATGTTGAAAAAAATGCGGAGACTTTAAGTGAACAACGTGCCGCTTCAGTAAAAACTTATTTAGTAAGTAAAGGAATCAGTTCGGATCGTATCGAAGTAGAAGGAATCGGATCATCAATGCCAATATCAGATAATAACACAACTGCAGGAAGAACTAAAAACCGCAGAGTGGATATAAAAGTGACTTATTAATTGAACTAGAAAAGTTTGCTATAAATACAAATTGGTATTAGAAATTAAAGGAGACTGAAAATTCAGTCTCCTTTTTTATGTTTACCATGAACAAATCAAGATTTTACAGCCCGATCCCTTTCAATGCTTCCAATACATATTCTTTTTTGCGTCTCGCAACCTCAACCTTTGTACCATCTGAAAGTATCAGCTCACCTGATTTGTTATACGAGTCAATATATATGGGATTAACAAGATGTGATTTATGAACCCGGATAAAATGGTGACCCTGCAATATCTCATCATACTCTTTTAATGTTTTGGCAGAAACAAAAACACGATCTCCCTTCAGAAAAATATGTGTGTAATTACTTTCAGATTGAAGGCGGATAATTTCATCTAAAGCAACATATTTTACTTCCGAAGTATCAGCCAATGCCAGTTTGAATTTCTCCCGGTTGCCCTGTGAAATATTCTGCATAAAATTCTTGAATAACAAATGGCCGGCAGGTGCGTAGATCCGTTTAGCTTTAAATCTTTCAATTGCTTTCTTCAATTCTTTTTCATCAACAGGTTTTAACAGATAATCCAATGCGCTGAAACGAATAGCCTGTATTGCAAATTCATTGTAAGCAGTAGTGAACACAACTTCAAAAGTCCATTTATCTACAGTAGTCAATAGATCAAAGCCGCTTTGATGAGGCATTTGAATATCAAGAAAAACAAGATCAGGTTCAAATGAATGTATCAATGGAATTGCCTCTCTTACACTTCGTGAAGTTTTGACTGTTGTAATATCCGGGCAGTATTGCTCTATCAGCCATTTCAGCAAATCAATAGAGGCCTGCTCATCATCCACGATCATTGCTTTTATCATATTTCCTCCGGGTTATAATATGGAATATTAATCGTGACTCGGGTACCTGATGGTAGAATGTCTTCAAACGCAATATCAGCAGGTTTCCCTGTTTTTTGTTGTAGTAACATAAGCCTCTCCCTGATAATATTAATACCCTTACTTTCATGCACTTTCGCTGAAATATTATTGTTTTTGATAGCAGCAGCTTTCTTCCGACCGATACCATTATCCTCAATAATACAAAGAAGCACTTCATCTGCATCTCCTGCGAAACGGATGGTCAGTATCTTCTCTCCTTCTTTATGCAATAAGCCGTGCCAAATAGCATTTTCTGCAAATGGCTGTATCATCAGGGAAGGAACAAAAACAACATCGTTTGAAAGATTTTCATCAACAGTTATCTCGTAATAAAATGAGCCATCAAAACGCAGGGATTCAAGCTCCACATACATGTTCAGGATCTTAATTTCTTCATCGAGCGGAATAAAATTCTTTTCAGCATAGTTCAAAAGAGAACGAAGAAAATTAGAAAAGATGGTAAGATACTTATACGCTTTGGTGGTTTGCTGTGAAACAATAAGATGCTGGATCGAACTAAGTGAGTTAAAAAGAAAATGAGGATTCATCTGCAAACGCAGATTCAGAAATTTTGACTCCGCCATTTTCACGTTCAATTCCATTAGTTCCTTTTCGTTTCGTTTCATTGCATCGATGGCCATGGCTCTGCTTATTTTGGTTGAACAAATAGCAGCAATAGATTGCAAAGCATTCAAATGCTGCGTTGTAAAAAAGTTTTTATTTCGATGTTCTGAATCAATTACACCGATCACTTTACCATCATGCACAAGCGGCACAGTAATTTCAGAATAGCGACGCACATCATCAATAATATAGCGGTTGTCTTTTGAAGTATCACCGATCAAAGATGCCTTTCCTGTTGCAGCAACATCCCCAACAATACCTTTTCCAACAGGGATTTCAATAGGATTTAAAATTTCAAATTCCTTTGGATTCTTAGGGCCATAAGCTGCTTTTTGTTGCAGCATTTTTCCATCATCATCTAAGAGATAGATGACACAATCCTCAAAATGTAAACCGGAAACGCAATTGCGGCAAATGTCCCATAGAATGTCATTCACTGTAGTATACTCATAACCACTATTAGCAAAATAATCGATCATCTTCTGTATTTCTTTTGCTTCTCTCCTTTTTAAACGATACCTATATATTGAATAAATCATACCAGCCGCAAGTAAGATCATAAACAAACGGAACCACCATGTTTGCCACCATGGTTTATTCACAGTAACCAGTACAGGATATGCACCTTCATACCAGGTGGTGCCATCACGTGAAGCCTTTATTTCAAAACTGTAATCACCGGGTTGTAGTTTACTGAAAGCAACTTGCCCCGTTGTCGAAGGAGTTCTCCATTCATTATCATAACCAACAAGCCGGTATAACAATTGGTTCTTTTTACCAGATAACTCACCCGAAGAAAAATTGAAAACAAAAGATGGAGTATTGAAAGCAAATGATAATTTTTCTTTACCGGTAAACCGATATACCGAGTCCCCAATTCCAAGTGAACTGATGGAAGGTTTTAGCGGAAAGGAACTAATGTTCATGCTGCCCGGAGAAAAATACATCAGCCCTTTATCTGTTCCCCAAAACATTTCCCCATACTCATTTTTATAACAGCTGCGCATTCTGAATCCTGCATGACTGAACCCAAGGCCTTCCTCATACACGGCAAAAGTTTTGTTTCGGGGGTCA
>DATDCP010000087.1:0-7627 GCA_036524255.1 Chitinophagaceae bacterium | reverse complement strand
GATCAAAATTCATTAAAATCCGTAACTGAGAAATTCATTAATGAGGCTTTCCTGCTTATATACAATCTTAACATTTCAGATACTGTCATTCAAAGTAGTATCAATGATCTCACTTCTATTTTGTTTTCAAATAAAAAAATTCCAGCATATTACGCAACGGTTACTTTCGAAGTGAACAATTATATATATGTACATCTTCTTCATCTCACAAAAGAAACTCGATAAGAAAAGCCCCTTTAAAAAAAGGGGCCGGTCAAACTATTACTGATTTGAATTGGATAAAGATCCGTTTCGCCTCAGTGTTTCTAACTGTCCTCTCCGAGAGAGCCTATAAAATTTTTCAGTATTTGGTTGTTAATATATTAGTTGTCTTTCCGGTTTAATAATTGTAATGCCACTACCTTTTAGCACTTTAAACTTCGTCAACTTCATTCTCTGATCTTATTCATTGATTTAAGATTTTGATGGTTGCAAGCGATGTAGAAATCGTATAACAAAAATATGCTTTAAGGTATTTAACTGTAACCCATTTAGGTAGCTTGATCGCTTTTGATCAGAATTTTTTTCGGCGTTGAGTAAAGTTCGGCCAGCAATTCCGCAATACTTCATTCTGGGCATTTCGGAAAAGTTGCGAGTTTGGCATATATAATGCACTCCACTTTAAAATTACTGTATGGAAAAGAAAAATAAAAAAGCCCAACCTACCGCTGGTATAACACATAAAAAAGAACCTAATGCGGGAAGCGGAACATTTAATCAGGGAAGTGAACAGGACACAGAAATGAATGAGGGGGTAGCGGACGGCACTCCACATCCTGAAACTGTGAGTAAAGAAAAACAAAATCCCAAAGCAAAACTGAAAGAGAAGCATCGGCGTGAATAACTGTAATTGCAACTCTATTTACAAGATTTATTTTTACGATTATAAATTTCATTTTGAATTTCTTTTATCCTTTCCTTACAATCTGCAAGTTGTTTTTTAAATGACCGATCGCTGTAAAAGTGTAATAACGAGTCATGTGTTTGTTTAATAACTCTACTAATTGAGACACGGTCAAGGTTTGTACGTTTTGCACTGCCTACATTTATGCGAGCCCAGTCTTTATTTAGTCTACCTAAAATAATGCCCTCTACATATGATTTGTTTGGTTACAATTTTAGTGTGCGTAAAATCCGAATTCCAATATTGCTTAAATTATTATATTTGTCTATTGATCATTTTAGCTCGTTGAAAGAGGTTTGCAGTGCGTAATTAGAGCGGAATTGAGAATTTGTAAGAATTAATTTCTTAAAAATCAATTTATTTATAAACTAATCGTGCTCCCAGCGGGATCACCACTTAAGCCTCCTCAAACGGAGGCTTTTTTATTACCCGCATTTTTAAAGTACGTTTGTAACCATAAGCAGTAAAATGTCCACTTATTTTAAAGATAAAGTTGTAATTGTCACTGGCGGCACAGACGGAATTGGAAAGGCACTTGTCGAAGAATTGATCAAAGAAGGTGCAAAGATCTCAACTTGTGGCAGAAATCACGATAAGCTCTATCAATTACAGACTCAATATCCTTCAGCTGAACTTCAAACAATGGTAGCTGATGTCAGCAGTGAAAACGATTGCAGAAGGCTGATTGAACTTACCTACAAAATGTATGGCTTCATTGATGTACTAATTAATAATGCCGGCATATCAATGCGTGCAGAATTGAAAGATGCCTCAGTAGACGTGATCAAAAAAGTAATGGAAATTAATTTTTTTGGCGCTGTTTACTGCACTAAATATGCTTTACCATTTTTAATTGAAAGAAAAGGATCTGTGGTGGGGGTTTCTTCCATTGCCGGCTATCGTGGTCTGCCGGGCAGAAGCGGTTATTCCGCATCAAAACACGCATTGCAAGGTTGGATGGAAGCAATCAGGACTGAATTACTTGAATCCGGAGTTAATGTAATGTGGGTTTGCCCTGGTTTTACAACCTCAAATATCAGGAATGCTGCTCTAAATAAAGAAGGAGAAGCACAAGGCGAAAGCCCAATGGATGAAGGCAAAATGATGACAGCAGAAGAGTGTGCAAAAAGAATATTAAAAGCAATTGAAAAAAGAAAAAGAACTGTTGTGATGACATTCCAGGGAAAACAGACTGTGTTTCTGAATAAATTTTTTCCCGGACTTGCTGATAAGATGGTAAGAAAGTTTTTTTATAAAGAAGGTAAGTTGGAAAAATGATTTTAGATTTCGGATTGAAGATTTTAGATTTTTTTAAAAAAACTTCAGCCTCTAATATAAATTTGCCACTGTAAAATCCGAAATCGTAAATCGAAAATCTAAAATGCCACTTCTAACCCTGACCTCTGATATTGGTAACCACGACTACCTTGCAGGGGCCATAAAAGCGAGATTGCTATGTATCAACCCGGACTTTCGGTTGATAGATATTTCGCATAACATCGCTCCGTTTAATTATCCCCAGGCATCATACGTTTGCAAAAATGCTATTAAGAATTTTCCTGATTTTACCTATCATATCATTATGGTGAACCTGTTTGACAAAAACCAGGATCATTTGTTACTTGCATTTCATAACAACCAATATCTTTTTTGTGCTAACAATGGCCTGCTCACAATGATACTTGAAGAAAAACCAGAGATCGTTATTGGTATTCCCTGGCCGGATGGGAAAATGAAAAACACACTTCAGTGTGCAGACATATTTGGAAATACAATCAACCAGCTCGTCAACGGAGAGTCGATCAAGAATATCGGCCAGCCTGATATCGCCTATATCGAAAAAAATCCGTTAAGACCTGCTGTTGGCGATGATTGGATCGATGGCCAGATAATTTTTATTGACAATTTTGAAAATGTGATCGTCAATATCACCCGACATGAATTTGAAGAACTGCGTAAAGGCCGTGGCTTTAAAATAAATTTTAAGAGAGATGAAGTCATCGATCATATAAGCCAAACCTATGCTGATGTACAAGAGGGTGAAAAACTGGCTTTGTTCAACAGCGCCGGTTATCTTGAAATTGCTATTAACAAAGGAAATGCAGCAGGACTGCTTGGGCTAAAAGGGTTCTCAGAAAAAAATTCACAGTCAAGGCAGATCTTACAAAACCAACTTTTTTATCAAACAGTAAGAATAAATTTTGAATAGTCATGAAAAGATTAGCTGTTGATATGGATGGAGTGCTCGCCGATGTGTATGAACAATTTTTCCGTTACGATGAAAAAGATTGTGGCAAAAGAAGACCGTTAGAAGATGTAATTGGTATTGAGGAAAGAAAAGCTTTTCCCCGTATTAATGAATATGTTTATGCAAAAGGGTTTTTCAGAACTACCCCGGTAGTAAAAGACAGTGTAGAAGTCTTGGCGGAGCTCAATAAAAATTATGAATTGTTCATCGTTTCGGCTGCAATGGAATTTCCCCAGAGCCTTCCGGAAAAATTAGAATGGCTGAACGAACATTTCAGTTTTTTGAGTTGGCAGCAGATCGTTTTTTGCGGCAGCAAAAAGATCGTTGATGCGGATATAATGATCGATGATCATTTTAAAAATCTTGACCTTTTTAAAGGAACCAGCCTGCTCTTTACCCAACCCCATAACCAACTAAAAAATGACGGCCGCCATAAAAGAGTTGATTCATGGAAAGAGATAGCCTCTATTCTTTTATAAGGCCTCAATCCATCACCAACCTTTCAAATATTTTAAATATTGTTTTGCCTGCCGGAAAGGCGAAATCTTCTGTTGAAACCCTATTTTTGCCCCCATTCCATACCGATCCTTCGATAAACTCAGGACTGTCGGGAAAAAAAGGAATAAAATCAAATCTTTATGAATTTCAGGAAAGTAAACAATATTACCGGATGGGTAATATTGCTGATTGCTACTGCTACTTACACACTTACACGGGAAGCCACTGCAAGTTTTTGGGACTGCGGCGAGTTTATTGCCTGTGCAAATGAAATTGGTATCCCCCACCCGCCAGGCTCCCCTCTTTTCACGATGCTTGGTCGGTTGTTTATTATTTTGTTTAGCGGAGGTGATGCGGCAAATGCTGCCAGTTCTGTCAATCTTTTGAGTGCTTTTGCCAGTGGGTTCTGTGTTTTATTTCTTTTCTGGACCATCACTCACTTTGCCCGTAAGATGTTTGTAAACCATGGTGAGAATCTAACTACACAACAGACTTTTACAGTTATGGCATCAGGTATAGTTGGCGCTTTAGCTTATACCTTCAGCGACACATTTTGGTTTAGCGCTGTGGAAGGCGAGGTTTACGCATTATCCTCATTCTTTACTGCACTTATTATCTGGGCCATGCTTAAATGGGAACATGCTTATGAATTGGCAAAAGATGTTGTTGAAAGAAACAGGGCTGATCGTTGGATAGTGTTCATCTTCTTTATGCTTGGTCTTTCAATTACCGTTCACTTGTTGAATCTTTTGACTTTGCCGGCTATTGTAATGATCTATTTCTATAAAAAATATACGCCAACTGTTCGTAAATCTATTTTTGCATTTTTGTTCAGTTGCGTATTGACCGGGGCGATCCTTTTTGGAATGGTGTATGCTATTCCAAGAACATCTGCTTTATTTGACCGGATTTTTGTAAATGGGTTTGGTCTTCCGTTCTTTTCTGGTTTTACTTTCTTTTTTATACTGCTTGGAGTTGGTCTTTGGTTTTTATTAAAAGTGGCCAGGGATAAAGGAATGCCTTTGCTTCGACTGGCTGTTTGGTGTTTTGTTTTTGTAATGATTGGTTATTCCACTTATGTTACTACACTTATTCGTTCCAAAGCAAATCCCGGAATCGACATGAGTAACGTTGATAACCCAATGACTCTCGCTTCTTATTTTGCCCGTGAGCAATATGGATCTGCACCATTACTAACCGGTCCGCATTTCGGGTCACTTCCTGATGACAAAGACAGGGATGGTTATTATGATATGAAGAAAGGAAGAATGAAATGGGGCCAATTGGGAAATAGATATGTTGAACTTGGTCGCGAAGAAGAATATGATTATGATGCTTCACAAAAGATGGTATTCCCGCGTATTTGGGATGGATCAGATCAGCAGGATCATTTAAGATTTTATATTGATTGGCTGAATAAAAGTCCTTACCAGGATGCAACTGGCAGAGTTTCTTATGACCCACCAATAACCTATGGTGATAATTTTAATTTCTTTTTTAGTTACCAAATGGGCCTGATGTATTGGCGCTATTTTATGTGGAATTTCTCCGGCAGGCAAAATGACCTGCAAGGTTTTGGTAATCGTAGAGACGGGAACTGGCAAACTGGTATCTCCATTATTGACAAACAAATGCTGGGTGACCAAAGCACATTGCCGGATAGTTTAAAAGCGAATAAGGCAAATAATAAACTATTCCTACTACCCTTCTTACTTGGTATTCTTGGATGCGTATATCATTTCATAAAGAAAAAGAATGATTGGGTGGTGAGCTTTTTGCTTTTCTTTTTTACCGGGATCGCAATTGGACTGTTCCTGAACATGCCGGGTAATCAGCCTCGTGAAAGAGACTATGCGTTTGTAGGATCGTTCTATGCCTTTGCGATCTGGATAGGGTTAGCGGTAACAGCACTTGTAAAATTGACAAGAGAAATAAAACAAAATTCATTTAATACAGTGGTATATGGATCTGTTCTTACTTTCCTCGTCTCAGTTTTCAGCATGACCTATTTACCAGGAACAGCCGTTATAAAAACATCTTTGATGATAACAGCTATTTATGCGATACTGGCTGTTGGTTTACCTGCATTGCTAAAAGCAATTTCTTCTAAAGGGGCAAATGAAAGAATTATAAATATTGCAGCGGCAGTAATATGTATGCTTGCTCCCATACTAATGGCAAACCAGGAATGGGATGATCATGACCGCAGCAAAAAAACACTGGCAAGAGATGATGCAAAAAACTACCTGGAAAGCTGCGCACCAAATGCCATCCTGTTTTGTTTTGGTGATAATGATACTTATCCTTTATGGTATGTACAGGAAGTAGAAAAGGTAAGACCTGATATTCGCATCATCAACACCAGCTTGTTGGGTATTGATTGGTACATAAACCAACTGCGGTATAAAATAAACCAAAGCGATTCGGTGGATGTTATTTGGCGCCCTGACCAAATCATAGGTGACAAACTGCAGTATTTGCAATACATGGCTAATGACAAAGTACCACAGGACCAATACTACCCTCTTTATGATGTAATGAAAAATGTGATCGGTAATCAACCTGAGGCGAGATTCTTACCAGTGAAAAAATTCAAAGTTCCTGTTGATACAGCTTTGGTAAGAAAAAATGGAACTGTAAATGCAGATGATGCCGTGACAAGCGAAATGCAATTTGAGTTACCAACGAACCGGATCGTTACAAGAGATCAATTGATAATTCTCAACATAATTGCGACTAATCAATGGAAAAGGCCGATCTACTTCACATCACAACAGGTTGGCATGGGTATAACTGATTTTCTGAGAAGAGAAGGACTTACTTTCCGCCTTACACCTATAAAGGCAACTTCTGATGTGAATGTCGAACCTATGTATGAAAACATGATGAAAAAATTCACGAATGGACATGCAGATGTAAAAGGTGTTTATTTTGATGAGGAGAATCGCAGGCATCTTTATACGATCCGCCAATCTTATGCGGACCTGGCAAAAGAATTAATTGCAAAAGGAAGAAAGGAAGAAGCCAAAGCTGCGGTGTTAAAATCAGATCAGCTTATTCCTGATACAAATGTTCCATATGGTATACCAAGCCGTGTAGAGTTGCACAACCAGGCAAGTCTTTCATTAATGGAAGCAGCATATGAATGTGGCGCTACAGACCTGGCTAAAAAGATCAGTGGTGCATTGACAAGAGACTTTAATCAGCATATGGAATATTTTGCTTCGCTTGGTGATATGACCAAGAAACAGCTTGAAGACATACTGATGAATTACAGTCAGCAAAAATTCATGGAACAAATGCAACAACAGCAAGGAGGTCAACCAAACCAGCAGGCTGATGCTTATCTTGGTGCAAATCTTACAAGGAATCAAGCAGGCCTATCTTTTGAAATGACAAGGGTTTTCAATTTAATGCAATATTTAAACCGTGCAGAAACTGAAAACAACCCGGCGGCAAAAGATACATTGAATAATAAAGCAGACTCTCCTTTATTAAAGTTGAAACCTGATGCCAATAAGCTAAATGTGAAGCCTGATTCCCCAAAAGCTAATTAAGATCGTTAAAATAAAAAATAAGAAACCTTCCGAAATCGGGAGGTTTTTTATTTAGCCTAACCTGCGAGTAAATAAAATTGTAATTTGCTAAACGGTTTTACTTTCTGATGTCAAATCTGAAATCGTAAATCTAAAATCTGAAATAGCATGATCGGTCATCATTTTAAAAAATTTGATCCGAATGAAGGAGGCAAATCGCGGTTTGAACAACTGCTTGATATGTTCATGCAGTTACTTACTTATACAAACGGCGAACTTTCAGAAGCATTAAGCTGGATGAATGAGCTTGATAAAAAATTTGAATTAACAGATGATGAGTATGGCATCGGCGATTTTATTGAGGATCTAAAGGACAAAGGATATATCACTGATGATAACCAG
>DATDCP010000086.1:0-6101 GCA_036524255.1 Chitinophagaceae bacterium | reverse complement strand
TCCGTATTTTTCAGCTATCTTTTTTATATCAGCTGACTTACCTACCATCACAAATTGGAGTTTGTCCTTCGGGAAATATTTTGCAATGATCTGTTTTGCTTTATCCAGTGTAAGCCCATCAACATTTTTTTCAAAATTATTGATATAAGACTCGTCAAAGTTATACCAGAACATTTGTGTCATCAGACCAGCTAACTGACCCGCTGTTTCATACCGGGGAGGAAATTGGCCCTTCACATAGTTTTTTGCGGAGGTCAAAGAAGTTTCATCTATACCGGTTGAATGTAATTTTTTTAATACTTCAATTGCTTTATCAATTGCAGGCTCTGTGGTTTTTCCTGCCGTAAAAGTAGAGATCACAAATGTGCCGCCATTTTTTAAAGCAGCAAAGCGACTGCTGGCCCCATAAGTTAAGCCGGTATTTACACGCAATTCATCATTCAGCATGGATGTAAAGCGGCCCCCAAATAAAGTATTTACAACATCAATCGAAACATAATCAGGATTATTTCTGCTGATGCCCGGTGCACCGATATAAAACGTGGTTTCTTTTGCATCATCTTTATTTATCAGCAGCACTTGCTGTTTTGCCGGCACTGGTATAGGTTTAGATGCAAGATTCACCTGGGGCTTTGTACCTCTTTTCCATTCAGAAAATAAACTCGTGATCAATGTTTTCATTTCTGCAGACTTGAAATCCCCGGCGACAGAAATAGCTGAGCCCTCAGGTAAATAATTTTCCGCGTAGAATTTCTTAACATCATCAACAGTAAGTGGATTTACTGTTGAAATTTTTCCCTGGACAATATTTCCATAAACATGATCGCCATAAATAAATTTATCGAAGTAAGAGGCGATGACAGAACGCGGACTTTCTTTTTGCTGCTCAAGACTAACCAACAATCTTTTCTTTTCTTTTTCAAATTCTGTTGCATCAAACGAAGGTTCTAATATTATTTCTTTTAAAAGATTTAAAATTTTGCTTTTATCCTTTGATGCCATCCGTGCTGAAAGACCTGCTGATTCTTTTGAAGCAGATGTATTGATGCTTGCCCCGTGAAAATCCAGTTCTTCGTCCAGCTTAGTTTTAGTAAAATTTTTTGTGCCATGTTTTAGTGCCGTTGCAGTTAATGAAGCAAGTCCTGCTTTTTCTCCATCATATATTGCTCCGGCAGGAAGTATAACTGAGATATTAATTACTGGTACTTCATGCTGCTCCATTAAATAAACGGTAAGACCATTTTTTAGTTTAAATTTTTCGTAAGGCGGCAGTTTATACGATTGAGCATTCAACTGGATATTTATTCCAGCTAACAGTATGATAAATGATAAAAGATGATGAATTCTTTTCATAAAATTCTTTTAAATAGTTTTTATTCTTCAGTATTTGATTTCAGTATACCAACGGTGCGGTTTTTCTTTGTAAAATATTTTACGGCAACGTTTTTAACATCTTCAGCTGTTACTTTATTAAAGGCTGCCGGTGCATCAAACATTTTTTTATAATCACCAAAGAAGACCTCGTATGTCCCGATATTATTTGATTTACCATTGATGGTTTCTACCTGGCCATAAAATTCCATCAGTTTCTGGTTTTTTATTTTTTGCAATTCATTTTCTGATATCCCATCCTTTTTTATTTTCTCCAGTTCTTCATAAATTGCTTTTTCCAGGTCATTTTCATTTACATTTTTTGCGGTTACTGCTGCTATTATAAACAAAGTAGGGTCAAAACTTTCTCCAAAGTTGGTAAACACTTGTGTGGCTAATTGTTTTTTATCTACCAATGAGTTATAAAGCCGTGATGATCTTCCGCTGGTAAGAATATCACTGAGGATCGTGAGTGCATAATAGTCTTCATGTTTTGCTTCAGGTACATGCCAGTTGATCCCCAAATAAGGAGTGGCTACATCTTTTTGCATCATCACTCTTCTTTCACCGGTTTGTGGCGGTTCAACAATATTCACTTTTGGTGGTGCAGGTTGAGCAGGTATAGGTTCAATATATTTTTCAGCCAGCTTTTTTACTTCATCAAATTTTACATTACCCGAAACTACAGTTACGCAGTTATTGGGAGCATAGTATGTTTTAAAATATCTTTCCAGGTCGGTCTGTTTCCAGTTCTTCATATCATCTTCATAACCGATGACCGGCCAATGATAAGGATGTTCAAGGAAAGCGAGACCCTGTGTAGTCTGAAAAAGTAATTGCCATGGCGAGTTTTCCAAACCAGTACTTCTCTCACTTAGTACAACGCCTCTTTCACTCTCCACCATTTTAGGATCAATGCTTAAACTTGAAATACGATCTCCTTCAAGATCAAAAATTACTTCGGTGGCAGAAGATGGGAACCAGTTTGTATAAACTGTTACATTTTCTGTTGTGTATGCGTTATTAGCACCGCCATTAAATTCCATTGTCTGGTCAAACATTTTGGGACCATATTTTTTGGCGCCGTTAAACATCATATGTTCGAAAAAATGGGAGAGCCCGGTAATGCCCTGGTATTCGTTGCGGCTGCCAACTTTATAAAACAAATACATATTTGCATTGGGTATAGAGTTGTCTTCAATTACAAGAAACTTCATCCCGTTTTTCAATGTAAAAGTCTTTACATCTTCAGCTTTCATTTGTGCCTGCGTGGTCGTGGCAAACAGGACAAATGCCATTGTAATAATTCTTTTCATAAAATGAATTTTGATCAGCGTTAAAGCTAAGGAATCATTGGCTATCAAAACCGCCATTCATAAAAAATAAAAACCCGTCTATTGACGGGTTTTTAACTACTGATCTAGTATCTTATTTTATTTCAAAATCTTTTTTGAATGACATAAATGTATACCGGTAAAGTGAATTGGTTGGATCAAGTTGTGTCGCTTTCATATAATGATTAAAAGCTTCTGCTATATAATGATTCTCCTCCAGCACAAAGCCAAGGCGGAAATTCATTTCTGCTTCGGTTTCTACAGCATCGGTTTTTTTCAACGAATTAAAAAAAGTTTGATACTCTTCTTTGGGCACATATCGTACGTAGTGTCTTGCTGTATTCTCAGGCTCGTCCTTCACCGTTGCACTCCAATAATAAATTTTACCAGGCTGAATTAATTTTAATAGCTCAGAAATATTTACATGCTTTTTCTTTACTGGCTTTGCTAATAAAACTTTTGTTTTGCTCTCGTCATATAATTTAAAATCAAACTCTTCAGCTTCTGTATAAGCTTTCCAGGAAAGAGGAATGGTGCCAGAAACATAATTCACTGAATCCAAACGCGGGTCAACCCAAACGTTATTAATATCGCCACGGCCAACAGCTCCCACATTTGCCATGTAGTTCTTACGATTTTTTTCAGGAGTGCCTTTTGATTTTGTCATCTCACTCCAGATATATTTCATGTAATTGGCACTTACAGAGCTGTTATTTGTTTTGCAGGAATCTTTAAGATTTGCTGTAGAGTAACTACCAGCTTTGTTCAATGAGAACATTTTTGTTTCATTACAAAGTAAAGTAGCAAAAGAACCGGCCGCAAGCTTGATCGAACTATTGCCGTTAAGTATCGTGCCGATCTTTGCTTTTGTTTCCACTTTGTTTTCAACAACAGATACAGTGCCCTTTACGCTGTAAACGACAAACATATTTTCCTGCGCCGATATAGCAAATGGAAAAAATGCAGCAATAAAAAAATAGGTTATCCTTTTCATAATTAATTTTTGATTAGTGATGTTCATGTGTAGTAGGTTCGTGTGTTGTAGTTTCATGTTTATGATGATCGTTTGTATGATGTTTTTCGTGTTCCAGAGGGTTGTGATGATGGCCGAAGATTGTCTGGTATCCGAATTTTCGATGCAGCCAGCCAACAAAAGCTTCGTAAAAGTATATGACATCAACCGCGAGGGCAATTACGTACAATGTGTACTTCATGTCCAATTTGACCTCAAATTTATCGAAAACAAAGATACCAACGTAAGCAAAAAATATAACAGAAAATAACTGGGCTACTTTGGCTACAAGATGGAACCAAATATGACTTTCAAGATAATACCTGATAAAGAGAGACATGTGGATCCAACCGATGACAATCGCCATAAGCCAGGCAACCCATTTTGGCGTTTTATGAATATAATCCGTATCCAATACCATTGAAATGATGTTTGCCTGCACAATGATCCCGTTCATATCTGGAATTGCTTTGCCGGCAAACTTATCATTCATGGGTGTGAATTTTTTATCCTCCACATCATTGTGATCGAAATTAATATAACCAAGCAGGACGATCTTATTTTTCAAAAGGTTGCTATCAACGTTGTCAGCCATCATATCTTCTGACTCGATGATCTGGTATTGTTTCACTTCGTTGTTAACTCTTCTTTTATAATTTATAAATTCCTGCTCTTTATGCCGTTTTTCTAATTTTTCATAGGCTTTATGGTCAAATTCTTTTATAATAGCAGTTGTTATTTGCGGATACTTTTCATGACCAACTTTTTCAAAAGGAGAGTAGTAGCGAATAGTGCCAATTTCTTCTCCTATGAGATTCGCATATCCACGTTTAGCGATCACACCATCGAAATTGTTTTTTTCAATAGTAAATCCATGTTTATCCCAAGCTCCCACACTTACTCCTACAAGATTTTTTGTTTTTTTAAATGCTTCTCTAAGAATTGAATCTTTATCAGGTTCCCTGGTGCCCGCAAAGTAAATATCAAGACCGATCACTTTTGGGTTATAGCTACTAACTTTTTCAATTAAAAATCCCAGTTCTGCCCGGTCGAGATGACCTGTGTTTACAACTACAATTCTTTTGTCAACCGGGACATCAGCAGTTTTTTCAAGTTTTGCATAAGCTATATCATTAAAATCAAAATCTTTTAATGCCAGCTTCATCGGGTTCAGCACATAAAAATTTATCGGGATCATACCCAAGACTATCAGGAAAACGAATACGGCGATCGTAGCGAAGAAAGTATCCCTTTCATACAGGTACTTTGTTATATGTTTTACGTATTTCTTAGTGTGTCGTGCAATATGTTTGTGCAGCATAGTTCGGCCAAATGATTCGCAATTTAAGCCATTGTCTGCCACTGTTTGCAGACTAATTGCGTCAACAGCCGGCTATCTTGAGTGATCTTTAGATATAAAGGGGTTTTTACGATGATTGATGGCTCAATGTCTTACTGAAAACCTGTAAATTAGCACCGAATATATGCAACGAGCCCTTTTAGCAATCCTCCTAACGATCCTTTCTTTTTGCCTTATCGAAAATGATGTGGCTGGCCAAGTTGCACAAACTTCGCAAGACACTTCAGGTCACCGCTCTTACGCAATGATCATGGGCATATCTTCCTACAAGTTCATTCGCCCACTTTCTTTTGCCGATAGCGATGCCGAACTTTTCCGTGATTTTTTAAAATCGGGGAGTGGTGGTAAGTTGGCAGATTCCAATATTTATTTTTTAAAAAATGAAGAAGCAAAGGCCGCCAATTTTTTAGTGAAAGGAATGAGCTGGCTTCGTAATCGCAATCTTAAAGCAGGCGATCGGTTATATATCTATCTCGCTGGCCATGGAGATGCCATTAACCAGGACGAGTTTTTCTATCTGACCTACGACTGCAATCCTGCCGGTGATAAAAATAATTACCTGATCACAGGTACCATCCAACTTTATAATTTGAAAGTTCGTATTGCCGAAGCTAGTCGCAAGGGTGTGGAAGTTATTTTTATAATGGATGCTTGTCGTACAAATGAATTACCCGGAGGCGGCGAAGGTCAGCAACAATTGCAGGCAGCCATTTCTGAAAAACAAGCCGGTGAAATAATTATGCTCGCAACAGGCGCCGGGCAGGAGTCATTGGAGGATCCACTGATCGGTACCGGGCATGGGTTATTTACATATTATCTTGTCGATGGACTTACAGGTCTTGCTGATACCGAAGGTGACCATAATAATCTTGTAACACTTGACGAGTTAGAAAAATACATTGCCAAAACAGTTCCTACATATGCACAGGAAAAATATAATCGCAAGCAAAATCCTTTTTTATGTTGTGATGAGGGTAAAAAGAAAGTGATCTCGAAAGTTGATACTGCGTTTTTAAAAAAATGG
>DATDCP010000085.1:0-2298 GCA_036524255.1 Chitinophagaceae bacterium | reverse complement strand
CACGGATAAAACGCATCACATTGTAATCGACATGCTCAGTTATCCAGCGGAAGATAGCTCTAACTTTTTCCCGATCTGTTTTACCAAGCGAAGCAAGTTGTTTTGCTAGTGTATCTGCTTTTGCAACAGGTATCGATCCGACCTTACTGTCAATTGCAGAAAAATTAGTTTGCCCAACCTGGGAATAAAACCTGAGTGGCAGAAAAAATAATATGGCTAAAAAGTATTTCATTCCAAATCTCTCTTAAAGTTAAGAAGAGTTTTGGAGTTAGATCAGTTGATTAAATTTAGGGTAGTGTCTTAATTTGCTTTTTAACCACAGAGACACTGAGTTCACAGAGAAACACAGAGATTATCGCCGTGTAACTTAGTGCCGCTGTGCCTCCGTGGTTTTTAATTTTAATTTCAAACTGAAACACAACTAAAATTTAACTCGGCAATCAATGCGTGAAAGAAGATGAATAGAATTACCAGAAGTACAACAGTGCGACGCAACAAAAGCTTAATCAAGGAACAAATGTTCGGTACATAACTCTTTATCCTTTTCTTAACAGGCTATTTGTAATTAGCAGAAATTCTCATCGTTTTAAAATCATTCAACTTCAACCGGGCACCCGATAGCTATCGGGATCATTTTTTATTTTTTTACTGAAAAACACCTACAATGGCAGATACCAACAATGGCCAGGAAGACTTATTGTATTCCTACGACTCGTTCGGCGAAAAGAAAAAACCAGCTGATAACAATTTTCTATGGTGGTGCTCAGGGGCACATCAAAAATTACTGAAGCAATTTCCTTCAGAACATAGTAAGTACTCAGGGCTTGGTGCAGTGTTGCTCGCCACATTTGTGCTGGCAACTATTTCTGCCGGCTATGCTATATATACCGTATTTGGGAACTGGTTGTGGACGATCGGGTTTGCGATCATCTGGGGATTGATCATTTTTAATTTCGATCGCTTTCTCGTTTCCACCATGCGGAAATATGGCGTATCACGCCGCAAGCAGATCATGATGGCAGTGCCTCGATTGGCTCTTGCATTGCTTATCGGCGTGGTGATCGCCCGACCACTCGAAATGAAAATTTTTGAAAAAGAGATCAACGTTAAAATGACGGAAAACCTCCATGACAAGATCCGGCTTAATGATAGTCTTTTAGCCATGGAATATAAAAATCAACTTGTAAATGCAGAAACTGAAAGACAGCGACTCCTCGGTCGCAAGCTGGCGATCGAGGATACGCTGCACAATTTACAAAGTGCGTATCTGCAGGAAGCGGATGGTACAGGTGGCAGCCGCCAGAGAGGGATTGAAAATATTACAAGATTGAAACAGGATGCATTTAACCTTGCAAGAGGTCAATTTGCTCCTGAAATTTTATTGCTTGAACAAAATATGAAAAGCCAGGATAGTACAACTGCTATTGCAAACACATCCATGGAAGATAAAAGAAAACAGTTTGAACAAACTGCCATGGCGAATATGGGTTTTCTTGAACGCAATAAAGCTTTGGCGGATCTTTCGGCGGAAGAAGGAAGTGTGTTCTGGGCAAGCTGGTTGATCTCCCTGCTGATCATCCTAATTGAGATCGGACCTGTATTATCAAAATTGATGATGCCACTTGGGCCTTATGATATTGCATTGGCAAAAGAAGAATTACTGCACATGGCAAATGAAGAAGGTGAAATAAGAAAAGATAAGGTGGAAAGATTTGAACGAAGAAAAATTTATCACGAAAAGCAAAAAGAGATGAGTGATACGCTGGCAGAAAAAGTAGTGCAGCTTCAGCAAAAAAATATTGACCGGGAACTGGATAAATGGGAACGTGGTGAATGGAAACCGGAGGATCATCGTGCAAGTATGGATGAAGTGATGCGGAAAATAAAAAGTCAATACCAGTTCAAAGAAGATGATCTTTTATAATTGAATTTGAATAGTCAGTTAACCAGGGAGCCTTATTCTCGTACAATTCTTATGACCCGTCAACGAATATCTAGTATAGCCACGAAAATATTCGCCGGGTCATTTGTTTTATTGATTATAGAGAAACAGTAAACTTTCTATATTTTATCTTTCACTCCTGCCCTCTTCTTTATTTCAGCAACGGGAAAAACAATTAACCTGCTAACCTGCTTATCTCCCCGATAAGTCACCACTTTCATTGTTGATGCATCTTTGGGTATTGCAACAGGTTTTGAATAAGCCGGATAAAAATTATCAGGAAAAGAATTATCAAATGTATAATGAACAGAAATACCTTGTACTTCTGTTTTCATTTCAACAGTGATCTCATTCTT
>DATDCP010000084.1:0-5657 GCA_036524255.1 Chitinophagaceae bacterium | reverse complement strand
ATAAGCGACGATTTTCTGAGCTTTATTGCCTTCTAAATTTAAAATCAAACGACATGAAACGTTACACTTTAATTTCAGTTTGTTGTTTTGCATTTGCGCTTTTATTAGTCTCTTGTAAAAATGAGGACAACAATAAAGAAGCAGATAAAACAGAAACAAAAACGCCGAAACTCAAAGAAGAAAATGTAGAGTACAAAATTGATACTCTCAACATGAGAAGCTATGTAGTGTATGATGAAAATATACAAGGCAAACGTCCAGCAGTTTTGGTTGTTCATGAATGGTGGGGATTAAATGATTATACAAAACGTCGTGCAAGAATGCTAGCTGAAATGGGCTATGTAGCAATGGCGGTTGATATGTATGGTAATGGTCGCATGGGAAATGATCCCGGAGCAGCGCAAAATCTTGCAACGCCCTATTACCAACATCCTGATATGGCGAAGAAAATTTTTGACCATGCAGTGGAAGAACTAAGAAAGAACCCTAATGTAGATCAAACGAAGATGGCAGGTATTGGTTACTGCTTTGGCGGAGGTATGCTGCTAAATTTTGTAAGGATGGGAGAACCATTAAATGGCATTGTAAGCTTTCATGGAAGTCTTTTAGGTACCCCTGCTAATAAAGATCTTACAAAAGCAGAAATACTTATCTGCCATGGCGAAGCTGATGATTTTGTTAATGCAGAAGTAGCAACATTTAAAAAGCAAATGGATTCCATTGGTAAATCTTATACTTTCAAATCGTATCCGGGAGCCACCCATGCTTTTACAAATCCTGATGCTACTGAAACTGGAAAGAAATTTAAAATGCCAATAGAATATAATGCAGCAGCTGATAGTGCATCATGGAATGACATGAAAGATTTTTTTGGAAGAATCTTTAAATGATTTATTTACTCATTTTTCCTTACATTTATCGTCCAAAAATTAATTTATATGAATATGTCTTTTGCAAAAAAATTATTGGCTGTTGTAATCGTTTCAGCAGCACTTGTTTCATTCAGTACTAAAGCAGACCGTGCAAACTTTTCCGGTGGTTGGGCATTGAATGAAGGGAAAAGCGATTTCGGAGAAAGAGGCGCAAGGTTTGCTACTAAAGCATTAAAAGTGGAACAAAAAGGTGATGCGATCACTATAACAAAAACTACACCTTCTTTCCAGGGTGGAGATGACGTGACCACTACTGAAACTCTTGGCTTTGATGGAAAAGAAGTGCAAGGCACAGGCTTCGGAGGCTCCGTAAGAAAATCATCTTTGAAATGGGCTACTGGTGAACAGAGTTTTGCGATCAGTTCCACTACAACCGGTGAGAGAGATGGTCAAAGCTTTACATTCAGCAGTACAGAAACATGGGCATTAGGTGATGGAGGCAAATCTCTTACTGTGACTGCGGTTAGAACTAGTCAACAGGGTGAAGTAACTACAAAAGCTGCTTACGACAAGCAATAATTCTCCAAAAAAAAAGAATAGAACTCAAATTAAATTGTCGCAATCAGAATTGTTGGACGTTAATTATCTATTCCTGATTTTACCTGGATCAGAAAAAATTAATTCACACGATTTCTGAACTGATTACTCCTAACTTTCTCATTACCAAAAACAAACTGGTATGAGAAAGTTATTTTATTTATTGCTCTTTATTTTAACTACCAGATCTGTATAATAACAAAAAAAATTAAATGGACCTACAAAAAATGAATTAGAAGTAAATTGATAGATGATGCTGTATTTGTTTAGTCTTAGATCAAACGGCTTGCAGTACACATTCTTTATATATGCCCGATTCAAAATGCCCGGTTTGTGTTTTTAATTGATCCATGAATTCTGTGCTATGATCATTGCAAACAAAAAATTCAAGGATATAATCATAGTTACTGCTTTCAAAATATGCTTTGTAAATATTTAGAAAGCGATAATGCGAAAGTTCACGACAGGAATTCACGTCTGTTTCATATCCATTCATAAAAACAAACACTTTGCTTTCATTTGTTTTTGTACTATGATTGCATTGCATTTGCAAAGGAGTATATCCGCCAAGCTGTCGAACTCTCATTTCAACTTCCGGGAAATGTGCCGATCTTCTTTCTTTCTTGAAAACAAATTGAAATTCGTCTTTATAACAAGAATGCTGTGATAAATATTTTGCTTTCTTCTTATTGCCAGTTTCCTGTTGAAGTTTTATTTTCTGAATTTTCTTCATTTCTTTCGAATATTGGTCCCATTGAGAAATAAATTCATTATTATCTCCCATTGTCTCAAAAAAAACAAACTGAACGATGATCTCATTTTCCATTGTAAATAAATTAGTCCGTGTCACTGTAATGTAACCTTAATTACTGACCTAGAAACGATAATGTTAGAAAGCATACACAAATAATAATTCAATTAAGAAATGTTTGCACGTCAAATCCCTCATCTGGTTGCCTTTATCTTTAAGCAAATTCTATTTTATTTATCAGCATACTAGTTAAGATTCAAAGGAAAATCATATCTTAAACCCCCTAATAAAAATTATTTCCATGAGCAATTCTCGCAGGACATTTATAAAAAGATCAGCATATACATTAGCAGGTACTTCTTTTTTATCACGTTTTTCATTTGCTAACACAACTACAAAAGACGGTGAGCTTGTCGGCATTCAACTTTATTCTGTACGGGACGATATGGGAAAAGATCCTTTGGGCACTTTGAAACAATTGGCCGCGATGGGATACAAACATGTTGAGCATGCTAATTACAAGGATAGAAAATTTTATGGTTACACTCCTGCTGAATTCAAAAAAATATTAAGTGACCTTGGAATGAAGATGCCGAGTGGGCATACGGTATTGAGTTCACAGCATTGGGATGCTGCAAAAAAAGAATTTACTGATTTGTGGAAATATACAGTGGAAGATGCAGCCACTTTGGGACAGCAATATGTGATCAGTCCTTCCCTTGACAATGCATATAGAAAAAATAAAGATGAACTTTTACATTTTATGGAAGTGTTTAACAAAAGTGGTGAGTTTTGTAGTAAGTCAGGAATGAAATTCGGTTATCATAATCATGATTTTGAATTCAGTGAAAGTCTCGGTGGCGAAGTACTTTATGATATCATGATGAAAAACACAGATCCAAAAGTGGTTATTCAACAATTGGATATTGGCAATTTGTACAATGGTGGCGCTAATGCAGCTGAGATCGTAAAAAAATACCCCGGTCGTTTTTCATCAATTCATGTTAAGGATGAAATAAAGGCAACCGAAGGCAATGATAAATTTGAAAGCACTATTCTTGGTGCCGGTATAGTAAATGTGAAAGAGGTAATTGACATGGTAGGAAAAAATACAAAGAATGTTCATTACATCATCGAGCAGGAATCATACCAGGGCAAAACGCCGCTTGATTGTGCCAAAGAAAACCTGGCTATTATGAAAAAATGGGGCTATTGATCTTAATAATTCGTTTTAAAAAACGCCAAACTTTATTAAAATTTGGCGTTTTTTTTATGCATCAATAGAATCGTAAACAGTTACTTTGGTCCAAAGCGAAGAACATTCTTCAACAAACTTCAGATGGATAGGATCTGTTTGATAACTTTCCTGGTCGTCTGTGTTATCAAAAAATAATAACCAGCTTACATCATAAGAGCTATCGATCACTTCGCGGCGGGTAGCAGCAGGCTGACCTATATAAAAATTTTTGATCGTACTGACTTTTGAAAGTTTTTTCAATCCTTCGATCAATTTGGTTTTATCTTCCTTATTACCGGAATTTTTTAACCAGAAATAAACATGGTGTATAAACATTCCTTTTTTTTGAGCGAAGATAGCGTTTGACTTTAATAGAGCTGCAAACGGAGCGACCAATGCCATTGTGCCCAAAAAACCGCGGCGGGAAGATATTTTCATAACAGCTAATTTTTACCGAACTTAAATGTTCTTTAGAAAATAAAAAAGCCTAAACCATTTAAGATGAAAAAGAATTCTACTATCGTCATTTCCGCTATTTTGATTATGCTCCTCGGTATTTATATGATCTATCTTGGAACAAGAGGGAAAATTTTGCCACCCACCATTACCGGGATCGGCTTTTTGATCATTGCAAGAGTGTTTTTGGGAATGAGAAATAAGTAAACGGCTGTTCATAAGCCCGGTTTATCACCACCTGTTTAAAATAATATTCACCTTTTGTACAATTTTCACATTTTAGGCGAATTTTTTGTCTTAAATTTTGATGGTGAAAATACTTCTGGCATTTAGTTTTTTGTTTACTACGCTCATTTTTCAATGCGCCGGTCAGGATATAAGCGGCTATTGGAAGGGTACACTTATGATGAGAGGATGTTTTCCCGAAAACAATATTGAACTCCAGATAAACGCAAAAGGTAATGTGCTTGCTGGTGACTCATACCATTACCAGGATATTGATAATTATGTAAAGAAAAATTTCAGAGGCTCATTTGACCGTGCATCAAAAAAACTTTCTTTGCAGGAAGGCACTGTAACAACTTATCATATTCCTCAACGTTGTGTTATCTGTGTAAAAAATTTCGAACTCACTTATTATCGTGAAGGGAACAAAGAAACGCTGAAGGGATATTGGTCAGGAAACGTATTGAACTCAACATTGAGTTGTGATGGCGGTTCTATTGTTTTAACACGGATAAGGGAGTCTGCATTTAAAGAAATTCCTGAAATAAAAGTTGATACCGGCAACATTCGTCTCGACTTTTACGACAATGCACAAATTGATGGTGATTCAATTACTGTGCTTGTAGATAAGCAAGTCGTATTGACTCATCAAAGATTAGGTGCGAAACCACTTACTACTTATGTAAGGATCGATAAGAATAATAATTTTCATGAAATAGAAATGGTTGCAGAAAATCTCGGCAGCATTCCTCCTAATACAGCCGTACTTATTATTACTGCAGGTAAGAACCGTCACTCATTAACATTAAGTTCTTCAGAAGTTAAAAGTGCTAGAGTCAGGATCGTTTATGATGAAGAAATAACAAAAGTTGGTCAAACTGTTGCCGCTTTATTAAAGAAGGAACAGGATGAGTAACATTCAGAGTTAATCACATTCTATTCACACCCTTTCATTTGCAGTTATCTTACCGCTCAAAGCCGACATGTATTAAGTAGTTTTACAACTATCAAAAATACCTAACCTATGCTCAATATCCATTTTAACCACCGTCTGATCCTGTCTGCTTGTCTCTGTGTTTCTGTGAATTTTTTATTGGCGCAGAGTAGTCTTAAGCTTAAATACAATAACTCTACCGTTTACTCTGGTATTGAAGTAGGCTCAAAAGGTGTGAAGATGAGCATGGTGGAACTTGGCAAAAATGCTCAATCGAATGGCAGCTTTAATATTTTAAAAGACACTTCTGTCAATACTGATTTTATTTCATTTAATGAGTCCACATTCTCTGCCACCCTTAATGCTCTATGTGGTCTATATGCAACTGCGCAGAAAGTTTATAAAATCCCTGACAAAAGAATTTTTACAGCGATCAGCAGTGGTGTAAAAATGCAGGCTGAAAAAGATGAAAAAACAGAATTGGTAAAAAAACTGATCGATTCATTCAAGATAAGGATCAATGACCAGTCAAGAGTAGTCACTGTAATAGATGTAAAACAAGAAGCCCTGCTTTCACACCTTGGT
>DATDCP010000083.1:0-9682 GCA_036524255.1 Chitinophagaceae bacterium | reverse complement strand
TGAAGGAATGATCTTGCGAAGCATTGATACCATTACAATAGTGGTAGTAAGATTGTCAAGCACGGCAGAAAGAAAGAAAGTAATGATGCCGACTATCCAAACTAATTTTTTTTTGCTGGTAGTTTCTATGCGTTGAGTAATAACCTCAAAACCATCATGCGCATCTATCAACTCAACAATTACCATTGCGCCCATCAAAAAGAAAAGTATTCCGGAGATATCGCCAAGATGATGTCCCAGGTTTTCGGAAACAATTTCTTTATCCCCACCCCACAATGCATAGATCGACCAGCACACAACACCTGTAAGCATTGCGGAAGCAGCCTTGTTTACTTTTAATGGATGTTCAAACGCAATTGCGAGGTATCCGATAATGAAAATTATTACAATCAATACTTCCATTGTTCCTTATTTTTTTATTGCTCTTCAAAGTAAGTGACAATCTTCTATTCAACAATTTAAAACTTTTCTCTATTATGTCAATTGCATAGGTAACTGTGGCTGGAGAGAGAATGGTAAAACTATGCCCTCTTGTTTGAAAATTTTTCCTAAAACAACACAAGGTTATACATCTCCTCTTGTACCTACGGTTAATACTGCATTTTTCATCACATCAACATTACTCTTTGTTCAATATTTTTCTAAGGTGAAATTGAATAAAGGAATCCATTGAATCGGCTTTCTTTGTATTGTCTGTATAGCTTAATGGCTTAATAATATAACCAGAAATTCCCAATTCTTCAACAGTAGATCTATCAGAAAATTCTGAAGAAGTGGTCATGATAAAAACTTTTAAATCCTCAAATCTCTTTTCATTCCGAAGTGCTTTAAGGAATTCTATGCCATTCATTTTTGGCATATTGAGGTCTAGCAGAATAATTTCCGGATGTATAGGGTTTGTTACATCAGTTAAAAAAGTTAATGCTTCTTTCCCGTTATGAGCAACATAAAGATCATATTCGACGTCCAATTTTTTCAGCGTCCGCTCAAAACTGATGACATCTAATTCATCATCTTCCACCAACAGTATTATATTCTTCTTCATCTCAATTCAAATTTCGTGGCCATGTAAAAATAAACTCTGCACCATTTCCTGGTGTTGATTCAACTCTTATGGTACAATTTTGATCGTCAAGTATTCTTTTTATAAGTGCAAGGCCTATGCCTGTACTTTCTTTCTCGTCCTTTTCTCTTAATGTTTGAAATATTTCAAAAATACGACCATGATATTCGGGATCAATTCCAATACCATTGTCTTTTACTGAGAATTCATAATGATCATCAAATTCTTTGCAGTTAATTACAATTTTCGCATTTTCCTTCGTAGTGTATTTAACAGCATTGCTAATTAGGTTTGCAAAGACTTGTTCTAATTTTAATCTTTCGGTATAAATTACCGGCAGATCATGTATTTCTACATTAAAATTCCTCGGCACAATACTTTGGACAATTTCAGCTACTACATCATTGACATTTGTAAATTCAGAAAGGGTCTTTTTTCTTAATCTTGCATAGTCAAGCAGACCATTTATTAAGTCTTCCATTCGTTTTGCTCTTTGACGGATAATATCAAGATTTTTTTTCATTTGTGCTGACATCTCAGTTTCGAGATCCTCTTCCGACCAGGTAATAACGTTATGAATGCCCCTGATTGGGGCTTTTAAATCATGCGATACTGCATATGCAAACTTGTCTAACTCTGCATTACGATTTTCCAACTCGCTTATATTTTTTTGCAGGTTTTCCGACATTTTGTTAAGAGATAACGACAAACTCCTCAATTCATCATTGTTGTTATCTTTTAAAGTTGTAAATCGGCCGCCTGAAATATTTTCCGCAAGCGATACCATTGTCTTAATACGTTTCGACATCCTATAAACTATAAATAATGCAGCACCAATCCCAATTACAATTGTCGATATAAAAAAGATCAGAGAAAAAGTGTGTGTGTTTCTGATCGAGGTTTCAAGATTATTTCTATGAATACTTCGCGTATTATATTCTACCCCATCGAATTCAGTAAATTTTTTTGAGATGTCATCATTTATTTTTTTCCCAATTTGCTTTTTTAGCTGGTTTTCGAAGAGAAAATTATATTTCTCAATAGATTCCTTTGAATCAAAATTCTTTCGGGTATTAATAAGGCTGGCTGCATAATGAAGCCATTGATGATGCTGGCTATCGATTGTATCAAGCAGCTGCAATTGTGTTGAATTTGATCTTAAAAGAGTTTTTAGTTCGCTAAATAATTGCGGTAATGTCTGAACTCCTTTTTGATATCCTTCCAAAAATTGATCGTCATTCGTAAGCAAATACCCGCGAAAAGAACTCTGCATATCGATCATGGATTTGTGTAAGCCTGTCGAATGACGAATGATTTCCTGTGATTTGTTCAAGAACAAAGTGTTCCGCTCAACTTTTAGCGACAGTAAATAATTAGATCCAGTGTCAAAAATTGAAAGCAGTAAGACTAGCGAGAAAGCCATTAAGAATTGAATTGATAGTTTCATTTTTTTCTAATAAAGATTAAAAAGTCTGAAGACACAGCCGCTCTAAAAGCAAATTATCAATTCCTGGTAACAGTTTCATATTTCAAAGGATCTGAATTTAGAAACATACTGGCTGAAAGCATAAAGACTTACATCGCTACATAAAAAAAAGAGCCGCTTAAACAAGCAGCTCTTCTGTTAATGTCGCAGATCATACAACTAGCACAAGAGAATAATCCAGATCAGCATTAACTCAAAGCTACATTTCTGAGAAACATCCTACTTAACCACTTTCATCCAGGGGTACTTATCTCTTCTTTTATAATTCATAGAGTGTATACTTAATACAGGAATAGACGAATGGTCGACAATATTTCCGTTCCGTAAAGGTCTCCGCAAATCCGATTCCGAGTCATCACCCATAAGGATTAAATCAGCTCCAACGATCTGGGCATACTGCATGGCTGCATTAGCAAGACTAGCTCCGCTTACAGTACTGCATTCTATTGGAAGATTTGTAAGGTCTTTAAGATACCGATATGAAGCAATAAGTGCCTTAGTATTCTGGTCGTTTAATTTTTTTTCTGACCCGTTCAAAGCAATCAAATAAATTCTTGCTGTAAACTTTTTTGCAAATTCATAGGCAATAGCAATCTTTTTCTTCGGAATCGATTTACTCACCGGAACTACAATCTTTTTTAATGTCTCGGTTTGTGAATCAGAACTAACGCATAAGACTTCACAGTTAACAGAACTAATTAACGATTTTGCCTTGCTTTCGATAAAGATTTCTTTGAGCCAACTTTTTTTCTTTGTACCTAAAACAATTAAATCAACTGAAAAGTCTTTAACATGGTTCTTAACCATCTCAATAAAACCACCACGATTTTCAAAGCAAGTAATTAATATTCCAAATCGCCTTTCCAGGTTTTTTTTAAGCTTTTCTAATTTCTCTATTTTTAGATAGTACTCTTCTTCCTCTATTACGGGTACATTAAAAAAGAGAAGTCCAGATGTAATTAAACTTTTTGAACTTTCATAAGGTGATATATGTAACAATTGAAGTTCAGCGTCAAACTTAGAAGCAATTAGGGCCGCTTCCTCAGCTGCATGCAATGAAGTATCTGTATGATCAATTAAGGTCAATATCTTACGAAAGTTACTTTCCATTAGCAGAAAGTAAAAGTATCACTCGCTTATTAAATTCGAATTAAAATAACATTAGAATGTAATTAAAAAGTTGAGGAAAACAATATTTTACCATGTCGGTGCATTGAAAGTTATGTGACCTTAAAAACTCAGAAATAAAGCATT
Source organism: Chitinophagaceae bacterium (assembly GCA_036524255.1). GTDB lineage: Bacteria > Bacteroidota > Bacteroidia > Chitinophagales > Chitinophagaceae > VBAS01. Next base: position 5,879 of record DATDCP010000083.1, on the reverse strand, counting down.
TTGTTCCTTAACTTCCATCTATGAATGGTTTGAATTCCGATCAATTCCTGATCATAATTTGCAGCCTTGTTGTGGTTTCATACATTTTTTCAATTATCAGCCGCTACATAAGAATCCCCTCTGTTTTACTTTTATTGTTTGCAGGCATTGGTCTTCGTTATGTAGCAGATCAATCTGGCCTATCAATTGAATTTCCATCCCGAATGATCGAGATTTTAGGAACCGTTGGACTTATTATGATCGTCTTCGAAGCAGGCCTTGATCTCAAATTAGGAAGGAATAAACTGAAACTAATTAGGAACTCATTTTTTTCGGCGCTGGTAATACTTATCATTTCTTGTGTATTGATAACTGCTATACTTTATTACTGGCTAAATCAACCTATAGTAAATTGTATAGTTTATGCGGTCCCCCTTTCCATCATGAGCAGTTCAATCGTTATTCCCAGTCTTCATCCTTTGACAAGCGCAAAAAAGGAATTCCTGATATACGAAGCATCATTTTCTGATATTATCGGCATTATGCTATTTAATTATTTTATTGCCGATGAACTAATGACCTGGAGATCTGTCGGAATTTTTGGTGCCAACATTGTTATATCAATAATTCTTTCACTTTTACTTTCATTTATACTTTTTCTTGTATTGGCAAAAACGAAATTGAACATCAAGTTCTTCCTGATATTTTCACTACTTATTCTTTTATATGCAGGGGGAAAAACGTTTCATTTGCCTTCATTGATAATTATTCTTGTTTTTGGTTTGATGATAAATAACTGGGACAAAATCCCGATAAGCAAACTTTCTCATTACTTTCCTCAAACGCAAGTAGAATCATTGCGACACTTGCTTCACTCGATTACAGCGGAATCATCATTTCTAGTAAGAACATTTTTTTTCCTGCTTTTCGGATTTTCCATCCAGCTTAATTTTGCAGGCGAAAAAGAAGTATTGATCGTCGGCAGCCTAATTGTGTTAGCCTTACTGCTCGTCAGGTATCTTTATCTTCGTTTTTTTCTTCACACCAATATTTTTCCTGAAGTAGTTTTTATTCCCCGTGGCCTAATAACTATTGTGCTTTTCTATAAAATTCCACCAGCGCTTATGCTCACATCTTTCAACCAGGGGATTCTCTTTTTTATCATACTTTGTTCAAGCATCATTATGACAATTGGAATGATTTTTTATAAAAAAGGAAATGAAGATGTAATTGAAGAAGGACAATTCTCAGAACGTGGAAGCATTATGTAGTGGAGCTTATGTTTTTAGCTGATAACTAACTGCATTGGACAAAAATTAAAAATCAGATGTTTTCTGAATTGACTTTGATGGTGGTGATTTTTTCTCCTTTGCTTTTTCATCAATAATATCCAACAGTAGTTCAACTTGCTTTCTTGTTGCATTTAGTCCTATTTTCCCTTCATCGTTTGTATCTAATGTTGCAAGCATCTCTTTCACAGCCATACAAAGAAGTTCATTGAGCGATTCCTGCGGCAATTGGCGGTAAGTACTGTGAGACATAATATGCTTTGTTTCTTTAAGGGATGAAATTTCTTAGGTTATCCCAACTAGTATAACGATAAAAGCACTTCACAATTAACTATGAAGTGCTTTCCCATTAACCATTCCTACTATTACACACTCCAGCTATGAATCAGTAAGCGTATCTTTTTTTGCCATCGTTTCTTTTAAAATCTGGACATATTTTTTAGCCTGCTCGTTATCGGGATCCAGTTGAAGCAATTTTTCAAAATATTCAATTGCCTTACTATAATTCTTATTTTGATTTACTTCATAGCCTGCCAAATAGCCATAAGATTCAATTAACTGTCGTTTCGAATTTGCAGTCGTATCCAATTCACCAATCTCAACCACTTTTGAATAATGGGGTACCGCCAAACCCAGTTCCATTGTACTATCGATAGCTGCACTACTTCTCCCTCTCCAATAATAACCAAATACCTGTGTTGGATATTTGTAAACATACATTGAAAAAACGGAGTCAGATTTTTGATAATTGCCAGCCTGGAACCACGAAAGACCCCAATTAAAAAGGTCAACATTTGTCGATTTTTGGTTGGCAACGTAATACTTGCCAAGCCATTTTGCTCTCTCTGTATAATCCTTCTGTTGTTTAGAAAGATCGGCCAGGGTCTTATAGTATTTAATAAGCGAAGCGCTGTCTTTTTCCAGTTCAGTTCCTACACTATAAAAGAAAATGGCCGAATCGATTTTTTGTTTTTCTGCATAAAGGTCTGCAACCAGTATAAAATCTTTTGCAATAAATATACTATCCGGGGCTGCACCAAAATATTGGTGTATGTAATCAAAAGCGTTTGGACGATCACCGGTTTCCTGGTAGCTATAGGCAATCAATTTATAAATACGGGCTGGTGTTTTTTCTTTGTCAGTTTCAATAAGCTTTTTAGCCAGGTCAATTGCCTGTTTATAATTTTTAGTTAGATACAGAATGTCGGTATAATCATAATCATTTTCAATTTTATGATCGGATAAGGCAATATATTTTTCAAGATATTCCTTCGCTGTATTTACATTTCGAAAATAATAGTGGTAATAGAGTTGATAATACGCAGGAGCATAATTAGGGTCAGCCTCAATGGCTTTATTAAAATATTCCAGGTACAGGTCTGAATTGTTTTGTGTCCGGAATATCATTCCTGTTAAATAATATGCTTCAGCAAAATTTTTATTAGTCTCAATGGCTTGTCTGAATGCCTTGAATGCCTCCGTCCCGTTATTTAGTTTCCTGTATGCCTTTCCTAACTCTGTATAAAGCTGCGGATTGTGTTTATCTTTTTTAATTGCTCTGTTAAGAAGATCGATTGCCTGGTTCGCATCTCCATTCTCTGATGCAATTTGCACTTTTGCAACAGCCAATAAAATTTCAGGCTTCTTGTATTTTGTTTTTTCCAAAGCTTGCTCAAAATATTTTTCTGCTTCCGGTTTTTTTGATTCGTCTAAAAGTATTTTTCCGGTAGCAATTAAAAAATATGGATCGTCCTTAACATTGGTTGGTGCATTTTGGAGTGAATTCTTCAAATCAATTTCGATATCGTAATCGTTCACTTCAGAAAGCAGATACCAGGCTGCTGCATTACTGGAGTCATTTTTTAATATTTGGTTCAACAATTTTTCTGCACTTTCAAATCTTTTGTAATACAACAGATCCTCCGCATTATTAATATCCTGAGCAAGAGCAGAAAAGGCTATAAACAAAACAGGTATAAAGATTATTTTTTTCATATGTGATTTTTAGCTTTTTATGATTGTATTGCCAGTATTTGCAATTTTGAATTAGGTTTTAATTCGTCAATTATATGTTTGCTTGGAAAAGACGAAAGTTTTGTTTCGGATTCAGGCTCCACCAGCAACATGTCTGCTTTAATGCTTTTTGCATATTCAAAGGCGGATTGCGCCACATTTTCACCATGTAATACTTCGTGATCCAGCGGGCATTGTACAATATCCCTCAAATAGCGATAAGTCTCTAATAGCGAATAACCAGAAAATTTGTTCGCATTTTGCTTTTTATTTATTACGGTTACAAGGTGAATTGTGATTCTGAATTTTTGCTTCAATGCCATTATGAGGTCCACTTTTTTTTGAGGGACTTCAGGCCCAACTGGCACAACTATCGATCTTAATTTAGTATAAATTGAACCAGGCTTGAATGTAAGAACCGGATAGCCAGTTGCCCTGGCAATATTGTTGGGGAATACCGTATTCATAAACGTCAGCCAGTTATGATGAGAGTGTTTCCCAATAATTATAATATCTGCTTTTATCTCTTTTGCTTTTTCTATGATTGCCCTTTCGATCTTCATTGAATAAGCTAAGTCAGCTACTACTTTTACATCGGGATAATTTTCTTCTATCAATCTCTTCCATTGAATAAGTTTAGATGGTATTTGGTTTTTACCATCAGCTTGAAAAATATTTCTTCCCCAAATTGAGCGCCACGCAATCACTGGTTTTTGAACGTGAAACAGATGAATTACAGTTTGTCCACGATCAGATAATTCGAGGGCCTTCTTCACAGCCATTTCTGTGTTTATCTCAAAGTCAACCGGCAATAAGATTGTTTTAAACATACTCTGTTATTCAGACCTGTAAAATAAGACTGGAAACTTAGGCCTGAATTAAACTCGCATTAGAATGTGATTAAAACCTCTGAAAGATGCTGTAAATATTTACCTTAGTTTGAGTTATAAAAAGATCACGATGGATGAAAGAAAGATTTTGATTGTAGAAGATGAGCGCAAAATTGCGGACACTTTAAAGTTTGGCCTTGAAGAGAAAGGCTACCGCGTTGAAGTGGCCTATGATGGCAATATCGGTTACCGGGTATTTAAGTCATACAAGTTTAATCTGTTGATACTCGACATTAATTTGCCTGGTATCAATGGTTTTGAGCTATGTAAGATAATAAGGAAAGAAAATCCAAATATTCCAATAATAATGGTTACCTCTTTGCCCACCATCGATGATAAGATCGAAGGCTATGATTCCGGCGCAGATGACTATATTGTAAAACCTTTTGAATTTAAGGAATTGCTTTTAAAGATCAGGGTATTGCTCAAAAGAACGATGTTTCAGAATTTACCGATGGGAAATGTTCTACATGCTGATGATCTTGAAATGAATTTAGATAGCAAAGAAGTACTGCGAGCCGGAGTAAAAATAAATTTAACAGCAAAGGAGTTTCAGTTACTCGAATACTTGTTGCGCAATAAGAATAAAGTTGTTTCCCGTGCCGACCTTGCAATGAATGTTTGGGATATAGATTTTGAGAGAAGCACGAATGTAATTGATGTCTATATCAACTATCTCAGAAATAAGATAGATAAGAAATTTGAACATAAGCTGATTCAAACCCAGGTTGGCATGGGATATATACTTAAAGAAAATTAAACTACATGCCTGTTCGCATTCGTATTACACTTTTGTTTATGCTCTTTGTGTTTATTATTATGAGCATTGTTTGCGGATCTGTTTATTACATTTCGGCAAACGAAAGAGTAAAAACAATGAAAACCCGTTTAACAAACAGGGCGATCACCATTGGACGGCTTTTAGCAAGGGCAGAAATATTTGATCCAAATCTGATACGACAATTTGATTCTTTAACAGCCGTATCGCTCAGAGAAAAAGTGATACAGGTGTATGATTCCAATGAACGTGAGATTTATCGGTATAGCGATGTTGCGGGTGACAGAATAGAGGTGGATAAGCAGGAACTTGATGATTTAAGAGAAGAGAGTGATGAAATTTACTTTAAACGTGGGAATAAAGAAGCCATCGGGCACAAGTATGAAGATAATGATATCAAGGTATTTATTATTTCTGCAGCCAACGATAATGATGGAAGAATGAATCTTGCCCGATTAAAAACTATCCTGATAATAGGCTTTGTTGTGGGTATTATCTCTGCTTTGATCATAGGGTATATTTTTTCGCAACGCCTTTTGCGTCCCATCAAAAAGATAGCGGACGATGTTTCGGATATAACTGTTCAAAATCTCACAAGAAGGGTATCTACGGGTAATGTTAAAGACGAATGGCACTATTTGGCCGATACGTTTAATCAGTTGCTTAATAAACTCCAGGAAGGTTTTGAATTGCAACGAAGATTTATTTCAAACGCATCCCACGAACTTTCAACTCCTCTTACTTCGATTTCAAGCCAGTTAGAAGTGATCCTTGAAAAGGAGAGATCAAGTGAAGAATATCAAAAAGTGATAAGATCCGTTTATCATGATGTGCGGCATATGGGAAAACTGACGCTAACACTTTTAGAATTTGCAAGAGCATCTGGAAATAAAGGTGGGCTTGATATAGACCTGGTCCGTATTGACGAAA
>DATDCP010000082.1:0-8779 GCA_036524255.1 Chitinophagaceae bacterium | reverse complement strand
TTTTACCAATCGATACATTGAAAAAATATGGTTTCGAATCGGTAAATGAGTTTAATAGTTTCCGTTATTCTGATTATTGCTTTAAAAAATTCATAGAGTCAGCAAAAGCGGAATCCTATTTTCACAATACAATTTTTGTTTTTGTTGGCGATCATGGTATTTCCGGGAACGCAACTGCAACGTATCCTTCTGTATGGACTGAGCAGCGGCTTAGTGATGAACATGTGCCTTTGTTATTTTATGCGCCTTATTTATTAACGCCACAACGAAGAACAGAAACGGTCTCACAGATCGATGTGCTGCCAACTATCGCCGGAATGGTGCAACAACCTTATGTGAACACTACACTCGGTAGAGACCTGTTACAACCGACCAAGCAAAATAATTATGCTTTTATTATTTATCATGACGAAGGGAAAATTGGTGTGGTAACCGACAACTACTATTTTACCAGGAACCTGAATTTTCTTGAAGAACATTTATACCCTGTAGCGGGTGAAGAATTACCTTATACACTTGCTCAGCAAGATTCCATTAAAAAGAAATTAACTGGTGTAACAACTGCTATTTATGAAACAGGGAGATGGATGCTAATGAATAATAAAGAGAAGTGAGGAGTCAGGAGTGCTTCCCTGGAATTTGTTATTTGGAATTTTTCCGAGCGATAATGATCAGTCTTGGTTTTTTCCTTACGTCATAATTCCCCAATTGGTAGTCGCCAAAAACTTCCTGCACCTGCAAACCATGATAACTAAGCATGTCATTAAGATCGCCGAAGGAAAATTTGGAAACTTTTTCTGTGAATTCAATCGGATGCATTAATCCCGGGTCGTTAATTATAATTCTTTTGTAAAAATGTGTCTCATCGTGCCAACGGTGAATTTTATAGGAGGTACCATTAAGTTTTTTTTCTTCATTGTAAACAAAATGATCTTCGGAATAATGAACATTCAGGTAGTCGATTACAAAAATCCCATTTGGTTTTAGTCCATTTGCGATCGTTCTTATTGCATCATCATGTTCTCGTCTTGTTTTAAAATATCCAAAGCTGGTAAAGAAATTGAAAGCATAATTAAAATAGTTTACACGGAATGGCAAACGCATATCATGCTGGTAAAACTCAAGATTTTCATTTTCAGATTTTTTTGCAAATGAAATGCTGTCAAAAGAAATATCAATACCAGTTACCTTAAAACCTTTTTCAGCAAGGAAGCGGCTGTGCCGGCCGCGTCCGCAGGCAACGTCCAACATATAACAACCGGGAGCCGGTTCCAGGTGATCAATAAGTGTAGAAATAAATCCCGCTGCTTCTTTCTCATCCCGTACAAAATATAATTTGTGATAAAAAGGAGAATTGAACCAGTCTTTGTACCAGGCCTGTTCTGACATTGAGCAAAAGTAATCATGAACTAATAAATCTATTGGGGGTTAAAAGCTTATTTTTGCATCCCTATCGAATTTACTGGACCATTAAACAGAAAACAACACAGCGTGGCACTTATCAAAAGTATATCAGGTATTAGAGGAACTATCGGCGGAAGCCCGGGGAACAATTTAACTCCAATTGATATTGTAAAATTTACAGCAGCATTTGCAAATGTGATCGTTGGCAGTAACAAGGAAGCAAAAATTGTTGTAGGCCGTGATGGCCGTATCAGCGGGCAAATGGTAAGGGATATTGTGGTAAGCACTTTAACTGCGTTGGGAATTGATGTGATCGATCTTGGTCTTTCAACAACACCAACAGTGGAGATCGCAGTGAAAGAAGAAAAAGCTGACGGAGGAATAATTATTACTGCAAGTCATAATCCAAAAGAATGGAATGCATTGAAACTTTTGAATAGTGACGGAGAATTTATTTCTGCTGAGTTGGGAGAAAAGGTTTTAGAGAAAGCAGCAAAGGAAGATTTTGTTTTTACTACAGTCGATCATTTGGGAACAGTAACAATAGATGATAGCTATCTTCAAAAACATATCGATGCTGTTTTAAACTATCCTCTTGTAAACAAAAGTGCTATTGCCAGCCAGCAATTTAAAATAGTTGTGGATGGTATCAATTCAACCGGCGCCACATTTGTTCCGGCATTGCTTAAAGCTTTGGGTTTAAAAAATATAATAGTACTGAATGAAGAAGTAAATGGAAAATTTGCACACAACCCGGAGCCTTTGCCGCAGCATTTAGCTGAATTAAGCCGTGAAGTAATAAAACAAAAAGCTCATTTGGGAATTGCTGTTGATCCCGATGTAGATCGTTTATGTTTTGTTTGTGAGGATGGCTCTTTGTTTGGTGAAGAATATACGCTGGTAGCCATCGCCGATTATGTATTGAGCAAAAGAAAAGGCAACACGGTAAGCAATATGAGCAGTACCCGTGCATTAAAAGATATAACAGAAAAACACGAGGGCGAATATTTCCCCTCAGCAGTAGGAGAGGTGAACGTGGTAAGGAAAATGAAGGATGTAAATGCAGTGATAGGTGGTGAAGGAAATGGCGGCATAATTGTTCCTGATTTTCATTATGGACGTGATGCGCTGATCGGTATCGGTTTATTTTTAAGTCATTTGGCCAATCATATGTTTGGCGCAAAATCATTACGTAGCTTATATCCCGATTATTTTATTTCAAAAAATAAAATTGAATTAAATAATGGCGTTGATGTGAAATCGATTTTTGAGAAAATAAAGAAGAAGTATAAGAAGCATCCTATCAATACAGAAGATGGATTAAAGATAGAATTTGATAATGACTGGGTGCATCTCCGCACTTCAAATACAGAACCTATCATACGCATTTATGCTGAGAGTGATTTTGAAACAAAGGCAAATCATATCGCAACGCGGATCATGCAGGATATTGGTGAGTTCATGTAAGAGAGGAAGATCCTATTCACTTTCGGGCAAAGCATCAAATTCTTTTCTTTTTGTTTCAAACCATGACTTCATTGCATCTGGTGTTTGCATCATTTTTTTCATTTCATTCATTGCTTCAAGATGATCTTTATCGCCTTTTTGAAACATTTCCATTCCATGTTTTTTGCTTAGTTCAGCCATCTCTTCAAAACTATTTGCATGAAACTCCATGTTACATGCACCTCCCAATTCTTTACAAGTCATTGTTTTCATTCCTGTAATTTGTTTAGTGGTTTATAAATATTTATTCGAGCTGTCTTGAAACTGAAATTACGATTTAGAGGTGAGATTTCTTATTCATACGAAACGATGGCTGTTAAGAAGAATCACTATCAATTCATTTCAACTTTGTGAGAAAAATTAAATTTAAATGAGAATTGAATTTTATTGCCATTTGAATAAAAGCCGTCGCTAAAGTTGTCTCGTTTTCCATACTGGTATTCAATTCCAAACATCGCATTATCTACCGGGTAACAGCGCAGGTTGATCAATCCGTATTGTCCTCTTCTGAATGCATCAGGCGATTGCAGGTCCGCATTCTTGATGTTTATCATTGAATAACCTATCGAGCTTTTCAGTTTTGAGGTCCATTCAACTTCAACGAAGCTTAAAAACCCCCATCCTGGTAAGGCCTTTCCTTTTACAGGTGATAACGAATTTCCCGGGTTGGATCCTAAGGCAACATCCGGTGATGGATCTGCCATATAATTTTCAAAACCCTCCCCATATTCTCCCTGTAACTTAAATTTCAAACGCTTTCCTGCATTGATCACTGTGCTTGCATTGAAGCCCCAGCCAACATCACTTCCACTTAAGTCCTGGGCGGGGGTAGGAGATATATCCTTCCATTCAAGATATTTTACAATAGCGCCTATTTGTGTGTGACCCCAATTCCAGTTGTGCCTGTAATGTGTTACCAGGTTTGGTAATGGTAAGCGTGGTTTGACGTTTTGAATGTCAACACTATTCGAATAATCAGTTCCATCAGCAGTAGCTCCAGGTCTTTCAAAAGCAATGGCAAATCTTTCTTTCTCAGTATAGACAGGAGTGTAACGCAACTGTATGTTTAAAAAAAAGATCCGGGAGCTTGGTCCCCAATAATCGAGTGTAACAGGAAACACATCTGTATCCATAAATGTGGATGGAGTTTGACCAGCAATAAACTTGCCCAACTGTCCAAATCCATTTACTAGATGAATAGTGGTTTGTCCCGCATCTTTTCCAAATCCAAAAAGATCAAAATCAAACTGCGTTTTTAGTTCGCCCAGTTTCGTTTGTGTGCTACTTCGAACTCCCAATCTTGTTTGCCTGACACTGATAAAAAAATTACCTGCCGGGCCAAATTGATTCTTATACTTTGGTAATTTGGTTGGCCTCATTACATCAAACCAATCGGGATCTATTGAATTAAAATTGTAGCCTCCATCGGTCAGAATAAATCCATAGACCTCGAAGCTATTTTTTTCTGTCTGTGCAAAAGAAAAAACAGGAAAAAGTATGATCAATAATTGAATGAAAAGTCTTCTGTACTTTTTTTCACGGATCATTCCTTTCAATTGATTCATTAAAGTGTAGCTAGATTTTTCCAGAAACGCTCCAGGCTTTCGTCACCTCCGAAAAGCGTTGTGAAGATGGTTGAATCAGCTAATAAAATATCGCCAGCTCTTTCTTCATTCGGCGGCATCCAGAGAAACATATTGAATTCCTGGTTACCAGCTTCAATAAAAGGATGTGGATGCGCCATGTCGATCGGCTGACGGGCAAGTACGTGGATCAGTTTAGGATCATCACTGGTAACTGCATAATGCGGAAGATGCATGTGAAAATTAAAAGTGTTGACACCATTTAGCCAACCACGTTTATCAAAGTCCATTTTTTTTGAAAGCGGTACTAATTGATTTTTTGTTCCTGCAACAGTTGCTGGTCGTAAACCGAACCTGTTTTCAACAGGAACACCCAAGCCTTTCATCAATGACCTTGTGTATGTTCCAAAACGTTGTTGTCTTGGTACAAGCGGATCACCATGATGTTTATACTCCTGTTGCCGTTGATTCAGATCTTCAGAAAAACCAACATCGTGATGCGGACTAAGAACTAAACAGGTGCCTTCTCTTTTTAAGAATTTTTTTATTGCTTCAATTTCTTCTTGAGATGCTTCCTGTTCTGTCACCATATGATCAAGTCCGAACACCATAAGTGTATCTGTATCGTTAAGTATTCTTTCGTCTATAGGCAATCGTTGCCCGGCCTGGTCAATACGTTGGTAATCGGGAACGTGAAAGCCAGTTACACTTTCTACAACTTGCTGAAATCTTACAATGCTAAGATGAAAAAGTTCAAGTGTTCCTGAGATGCCTTGCAAAAACATTTTTTCAGAGTATTCAATTGATTCATAGAAGGGCCAGAGAACACGACGCACTTCTGTAAACGTGGAAAAACGATTGTCCATTTGGGTTATATCCCTGTTTGCTTCCCATGGATAACTCCATGTCCAGTAAACGCTGAATCTTCTTTTACCTTGAATGAATTTACGCGGAGTACTAATTTGATTATAAGATCTTGGAGATGGATAACTCATGAATAAGGTTTATGAATTGAGACAAAAATTATTTTAATGAGGCCAGGTATTTTAATCCTTTAACTCCGGGTAAAAAGAAATAAGCACCTCCTGTTACCGTGGTAAATGCATTTAACCCTTTCAATTTCTTTTTTATCGGACGCTTTGGTATGGTCATTTCAAAAGGACCATCAATACTTCCTGCAAATGGATCTCTCTCATTCAGCTCCATGAACTCAGGATCATTGGCCCAGACAGATATTAAAAATTCAAATTGTCTTGCCAGGTTTGTACAACCTCCAAATACCGCAATACCGCGATTGGCGCCATCATCAGGTGCATCTTCCGGAAGATAGGGGCCATAAGTTCCACCTCTGCGAATGATCAATCTCCTGTTCATGATCCGTGATACCTTGGTATCTCTTACATTCATTCTTCTGATATGAGATGTTACCGGACACGCATACCCATGGGGGTCCATTTTTTCATAATCGAAATTGTTATTTCTCATGTTATCAAACCCAAGCTCACGGTCATCCTTATCAGGACATAAAACAAGTGGCGCTCCTGTTTTTCTCCAACGCCCCATAATTTTAGCTGCTACTAATTCCTGCTCTTCAGGTGTTTTTCCATTTGCTTTCAAAAAATCACGAAAGGCACCTACATGTTCACGAATTTTTCGATAGCCAAGAAAGCTTCCATTCTTTGAAAGAATTTCCGGTTGTGGTTGAATTGGTATCACTCCCTCGTCATCAGGATATCCGAGAAAAAATTCACCTGGTTTGCTTGGCGCATGTGAGCCCGGAGTTGCTTCAATTCCCATTCCTTCAATGACAGGTGTGGTTATTCTGTCCCTATAACCAAAATGTTCATGAACATATTCAAGAGGAGGAACAGCTTCAATAAGTAGTGATGAGAGAATTTCAACTCCCGGATTTTTTTTCAAATATTCATCATGTTGTTTTATACACCTTTCTCTCTCTGCTTTATCGCGGGCAAAAAGAATAACAACTGCATGAAGATCTTCACTTGTTATTTTATCTTCCCAGTTATCGGGATGATTTCTACCGGTATCGCCAAGCATCTGTGCTCTTGCTGCCATACCTTGTTTGAATGGTTCAGGAAATGTAGCAAGAGAATCCTCATCAAGTCCAAGTTTACGAAGACCGTTAAAAGTAAAAGCTAAACTAACCCATCGCATGTCGGTTTCATTTGCTGCCATTACAGTTTTAGCGGTTCCAACTAAGTCAGACAAAGCATTTACCCAATTACGTCCAGCTTCAGCCGAACGAAATGTAATAAAATTATATTGCGCAATAGTTGCATGCGGACGGGTTAAAAGATAATGTTGAATATCTTCTAATTCTAGCATATGTTTTTATTTTGGCAGGTTATTGCATTTGATCCAGCATTTCAGAAAATGCATCTTTTAATTTCAGCGCCTTTTTTATTTCATCAGAAGATACATAAGGATATTCTCCATATTCGAGGAAACTTGGACATTGATGATCACGAACGAACTTAACGAAAGCTTCTTTATTTGTTTTCCAGTCTTCGGGAAATCCTTCAAGATTTTCAAATACAGTAGTGAGTCCGGATAAACTAAAGAGATCAACTGCATCTTCAGTGTACTTATCGAAATCGGTGTCAAAGATACCCTGGTACATGAATCGTGTATCACCATCAAATAATACCCAACGGAGATAATGTAACTTAAGGGGAGCAAGGAAAGAGGGGCTCTCAGTTATTGCCTTCTGTATAGTATTGCCATGGTTTCTGATGATTTCAGCTCTTCCAGGTTTTACTTTACAAATAATTGTGAAACCATAATTGGCAGGAGTTTTAGGAAAGAGAGGCCCATACCGACCATCTTCTTTTTTAAAATATCCCTCTTTTGGAATTGCAAGTGCTGCTGGTGTTGACCAGCCGTTTTTTGAATTGTTTGACATAACTCAGGTTTAGATTAATTCGTAAATAAAAATTTAATATTAAGATTCGCTGCTACAGATAGGTTTAACATAAGGATGCATAAAGCCAATAAACTTTCTGATTTGTCTTGTGCAGGTGTTTTGGGAGAATTTGTTGAAAGGTATAACACATTCGTACAAACAAATTCTTCAGATAGCCACTCTAAAAATAGGGCTTTCGGATTGAACAAAGAAAATTAATTGATGAAGTTCCTTTCGTATTAGCAAACTTGTTTTTTTGAAACATTCCATTAATGAACAATCATTGCATATGGTCAAGCATTTCAGAAAATGCAGCTTTTAATTTCAACCCTTTTTTTACGTCCTTAAAAGAAACATAAGGATATTCACCGTATTCAAGAAAGCTTGGATGCTGATGTTCACGGAAGAATTTGATCACCGCATTCGCATTTGTTTTCCAGTCTTCGGGAAACCCTTCAAGATTTACAAAAACGGTTGTAATGCCTGTACGATTAAACAATTCAATAGCATCATCAACATATTTATCGAAATCCGTATCGAAGATGCCCTGGTACATAAAATGTAAACCGGAACCCACATCAAACAAAACCCAACGTAGATAATGGAGTTCTAATGGTGCAAGAACATCGGGATTGTCTTTTACAAGATCCTCAATTGTTTTACCATATGCACGAATTGCATCTTCTCTCCCAGGTTTTACTTTTGCAATAATGGTAAAGCCGTAGTTCGCGGGAGTTTTGGGAAAGACAGGACCGTACCGACCATCTTCTTTTTTAAAATACCCTTCTTTTGGAATTGCAAGTGCTACCGGTGTAGCCCAACTGTTTTCTAAAGTTTCAGACATGATATTTAATTTAAATAAATCAAGACTATTTGATTTGGAAAAGAAAAACAACAATAAGCGTTACAAACAGAAAGATATAATGTTTCATGCAAAGAATTTATAATTCATAGCAAACGAACAAAGAATTCCAATCGACGAAGCCGGGGATTTAAATGTTATATTGTGATAAGAAAGTGAGTTGCATCATTCCTAAATGGAGGGCTTTAAGGGCACAGATTAAAAACGAGTCGATATGAAATCAATTGCAGATTCAGGCTTCGCAAATCAGAGAAACTTTCTTTCGGGGGGCAAGGTTCATGTAATCGGTGCCGGACCTGTTGGTCTTATGATTGCAGCATTATTTCAAACAATGGAAGGATTCTCCGTTCGTTTATACGAGAAGAGACCGAAATACACCCGTACACGCATGGTTAAGCTCTCTTCGTTCCTTACCGCCGATTCAGTGGATAGCTATTGTGCCGATCATATTGATGCAGAGAATCTGGCAGCCGTATTTGATGTTGCCGAAATTGAGGAAAC
>DATDCP010000081.1:0-2417 GCA_036524255.1 Chitinophagaceae bacterium | reverse complement strand
GCAAAAGTTTATTACCAGGAATGCCCGATGGCGCTGAATAATTATGAATCATCTGCATTTTGGTTAAGTGCAAATAGTGAAACCAAAAACCGGCGTAATCCTTACCTGGGCCTGCATGATCCGAAATATGGGAAAGCAATGCTTACCTGCGGCGCCACGAGAGACTCAATAAATTATGTAACGAGCCCAGCCGGAAATTAATGTTTAGGAAAGCAGTAGTTATTTTATTGGCATTTATTCCTTTGCTTGTTTTTTCTCAAAACAAAACAGGAGCAACGTCCGGCAGATCCGATAGTTACCGGGTTACCCTCAACGGTTATGTTCGTGATAGCCTTTCCGGTGAATTGATCATCGGCGCAACCATTACAATAAACGGGCAGGGAAAAGGGGTCACAACTAATCAATACGGTTTTTATTCCATCACACTTGATTCGGGAACTTATAATATCAGCATCTCTCATGTTTCTTATGTACAAAAAACAATAGAATTTATTTTCGATACTGATAAGTCTTTCAATTTTGACCTTGTTCCAAGGTCCTCAGTCAATACTGAAGTGATCGTTTATGCAAACCGTCGTCGTGATGCAAATGTGAAGAATGCAGAAATGGGGAAAATTGATCTTTCGATCGAGCGAATAAAAAATATTCCCGCCTTTATGGGCGAAGTGGATATTTTAAAAGCGATCCAGTTATTACCCGGAGTAAGAAATGCGGGAGAGGGCAATGCAGGATTTTATGTTCGTGGTGGTGGCCCCGATCAAAATCTTATTATGTTAGATGATGCAGTGGTTTATAATACAGGTCATCTTTTTGGTTTCTTCTCCATTTTTAATTCTGATGCAATAAAGAATACCTCATTGATCAAAGGTGGAATGCCTGCACAATATGGCGGCCGACTTTCTTCTGTGCTTGATGTGGCGATGAAAGATGGAAACATAAATAAGTTCCAGGTGGAGGGTGGGATAGGACTTATTGCATCAAGGCTTTCAATACAAGGCCCAATTAAAAAAGACAGAGCCTCCTTCATTGTTTCTGCCAGAAGAACTTATATTGATGCAATTGTAAAACCCTTCGTCAAAAAGACAAGTGATTTTTATGGTTCCGGTTATTACTTCTATGATCTGAATGCAAAAGTGAATTATAAATTCACAGAAAAGGATCGTTTGTATCTCAGCAGTTATTTCGGGAGAGATGTTTTTGATTTTAATAACGTAGCACGATCTTTCCGCTCAAATATTCCCTGGGGAAACAGTACAGCATCATTAAGATGGAATCATGTTTTCAATAAACGGTTATTTGCAAACACTACGGCTGTTTATAATAATTATAAATTCAAGTTTGCAGCGGCACAAAATAATTTTGAACTCTCACTTGCATCCGGTATCCGTGATCTCAACCTGAAAACTGATTTTGATTATTATCCTTTGCCACAGCATAAGATAAAATTTGGCGGTTTATACACTTATCACAAGTTCATTCCCAATGTTCTTTCTGGTAAACAGGACTCTGTAATTTTTGAACCGAACAATGAAACCGAAAAATATGCAAGCGAGTTTGCCGTATATGTGCAGGATGATTGGGAGATCAGCGATAAAATAAAGATCAATTATGGTATTCGCTATAGCACTTTCACACAGATCGGTCCTTATACAAAATATGTAAGAGATGTTGATGGAAATAAGATGGACAGCACGGTATATAAAAGTTTTGAACCCGTAAAGACCTATGGCGGCTTTGAACCACGCATCACTGTCCGTTATGCATTGAATGATGAAACATCCATTAAGGCGGCTGTGAATCGCAATTACCAGTACATTCATTTAGTAAGCAATGCCGGGAGCACATTGCCTACTGATCTTTGGGTGCCCAGCACATATATTGTAAAACCACAAATAAGCTGGCAATACACAGCTGGATTGTTTAAGAATTTTGCGCAGAATAAATATGAAACATCGGTTGAGATTTATTATAAGCAGATGGAAAACCAGGTCGAGTATTCTGAAGGTTATACACCCTCATTAAAAGATCCTGAAGAAGAATTTGTTTTTGGCGATGGCTGGAGTTATGGTGCTGAGTTTTTTATTAATAAAACAAGAGGCAAGCTGAATGGATGGATCGGTTATACACTTTCCTGGACATATCGAAAATTTCAGCAATTAAATAATGGTGAGAGGTTTCCTGCACGTTATGATCGTCGTCATGATATGAGTATAGTTGCTAACTATGATGCAGGCAAAAAATGGAGGTTTGGAGCTGTGTTTGTTTATGGAACCGGCGCTGCTACTACAATGCCAGAAAGATTTTATTTCATTGAAGGAGTGCTGACACAGGAATTCAGCAAAGTGAATCAATATCGTCTTGATCCTTATCATCGTCTCGATCTTTCGGCTACGTATACTCCTGTTCCAAAAAAGAAA
>DATDCP010000080.1:0-5084 GCA_036524255.1 Chitinophagaceae bacterium | reverse complement strand
TGCATCACTTAGTGTATTTAAGGATAAAGCCGGCGCCGATGAATCCATACGCATCGCAGCCGATTATGTGAAAGGGCATTTGTCTAAATATCTTACTCAGAAACCTGAAGTAATTGAAGGACCAGTAAAAGCCCACGATTAGTTCAAATTCTAAAAAGCTGTCCCGACTTACAGGGACAGCTTTTCCTTTAGTAATTTTAGCACCTCTCCCGATCCCATTCATTTATGATTAGAAGCGAAATAGCTGAGTTCCGCGATAATGTACTGAAGCTTTTTGATGGCCAAAGAACCATTAGAAAGAAGGATCTGGAATTAAAATATAAAGAGGATACCTATATTTTAGTTCAAACTGAAAAACAGCTGAAAGTCCTGGAAACTGACGGGATGATCAGGGATAATGGACTTGATGAATATCATCTGCAGCCGAAGGGATTACGTGTACTGAATGATATAGAAAGTCTCGGCTATTTAAGCCATGCACAAGGTGGCTGCAATTGAAGCTGAAAAGGAGGAGGAAAAGGCAGATGAAAGAGACAACAATCTTATTTATATAATTCAATTAATTTCTTTTCTTATTTTTTTGTTCTGCCTCAAATGATCTTTTTAAATACCTTTTTATTGTTTTGAAAGTAACAGGAGTACTCCCCACAACAGTGACATTAAATTTTGGCATGTTTTAACAGGATTTATTTTATTCCGTGTGGCGATAGGTGTAAATTGGATATGACTTTCATCCGTTAACCAAAAACTATTGTTTATGAAATTCATTTCTACGCTTCTTGTGGTTTGTTTATTTTTCTCCGCCAACTCCCAGCAGTTTAAACTTACCACCGGTTATAGCCTCGGACTACCCAGGCAGGATCTAAATAACAACATTCAACCTGTTCATAGCATGCAAACAGGGTTATTATATCAGTTTCCCGGGGAACTAAAAAGATTATCAGTAGGATTTGATATTGGTATAGGTATGTATGCACATCAAACGATAGATCAAACTTTTCAGTTTGATAATAATACTTCAGCAGTCTTACCTGTTGATTACAGCAGTAATACATTTAACGCTAACATACAGGCAAGATTTAACCTGCTAAGCGATAAAAATTTCATTATCCCATATATCAATGCAAAAGGAGGTTTATATAATTTCTATAGCTCGATATACATTGGTGATCCTGATGATGCTGACGGTTGTCGTGCTCTTGAACAGGAAAATATAATGAACGATAAAACTATGTATTGGAGTGCCGGTGGTGGTTTACAGATAAACCCGATGATCTTTTCAAAGAACAAACATGCTAGCCGACTAATGATCGATATCAGCGCCAATACTATACAGGGTGGTGAGATCAGCTATATCAATACTAAACATCTTATGGATGCACCAACCGTTAGTGATCCCGATGCAAAACCATTGAATGTACAATTCATCAATGCCAGCACTCAGTCAATACATGAACATAAAGTAGCACAGGTTTATACTTCACCACTGAAAATGCTGGAGTTCAGAGCGGGTTTTACGTTTATGATTTGTGATCGACAAAAGTGAATACGATCAGTAAGTGGCCCTGCCACCGGAAATATCAAAAATAAATCCTGTATTAAAACTGGCTTCTTTAGATACGATCCAGCAGGATAAGGCAGCTACTTCTTCAACAGTACCCAGGCGGGCCATTGGTATTTTAGCAGTCATATAAGCTAATTGTTCCGGCGCTGTTTTTTCATTCATAGCAGTTTTTATAACAGCAGGCGCAAGCCCATTGACTGTTATTCCTGTTTGTGCATATTCTTTACCAATACCTTTTACTAATCCGATTACGCCTGCTTTCATAGATGAATAACCTGTCATGAACGGGTTACCTTCTTTACCAGCGATCGAAGCAATTAGCAAAATGCGTCCGTAGTTATATTTCTCCATCACTTTGATAGCATACTTTGTCATCAGGAAAGAACCACGAAGATTCACACGATAAATGTTATCATAATCTTCGACAGGATAGTCCGTAATTTTTGTATTTGATAAACCTGCTATACCTGCAGCATTCACCATAATATGAACCTGACCGGCTTTCTCTTCAACCTGCTGTATTCCATCCACTACAGAAGTTTCAGACGAAACATCCACCGCAAAACCCTCAGCAACAAATCCTCTATTTGTAAAATCCCGTATTGTCTTTTCAAGCATCGATTGGTTGATATCAAATAAAAACACCTTACCACCTTCTGAAGCAATTCGTTCTGCAATTCCCCTCCCTATTCCTTCAGCTCCACCTGAGATAATAGCCGACTGGTTCTCAAATCTTTTCATAACCATTTCTTTTAGTTGATTTTTCATTGTGAATATATGAACTATAAAAATTATGCTATTATACGTGTGAATATCGATTGGTATATGTCAAATAAAGAGACCTCTGCATTTGATTAAAATTACCAGCGTCCATCTCCCTGTTATGCCATCGAATAAAAAAATAATTACAAATAACTTAAAAATAATCTTTAAATAATGACTAACTTACTTCTCGATTTTTTATAAAATAAGGTTTAATGGTTAATGTTTTTGATTAGAAAAGCCCACCAGTTTCCACCGGAGGGCTTCTTTATTTTTTGCTCTTTCTTCACTCATCTATAGCTGGAATACTTCGAAGAAAGCTTACCTGACCTCAAATTGTCTTTTATGAATTTTCTTTGGAGGCTCCTGTTTTTTATTAAGATCGATATCAAACAAACGATCTAGGTTATTTCCTGCAAGATCTTCCAACCTTGATTCTATTTGTAATGCATGATCACCCCTCTTCCATTCGCTATCGGGAGAAAAATACAAAATGTCTCCATGATCACTGACTTTCAGTTTCCCCTTTACTTCATTCCCATTTGCATCAATAACTGATATTGTTCTTTCGGCCAGCACATGATCCAAGGGTTCATTAAACATTACTACCAGTTGCTCTTTGGCTCCGGATTTAGGAGTATTTATCGTCCATTTTTTCTCATCCGGAGAAATACTATCACGAGAACTTGTAAAAAACTTCTTCGCAAAATTTTTTTTCAATAAAATTCCTTCTGCATTCCGCCAGTCTTTATCAATCACCAATTGATAATGTGATCCCCTGATCAGCGGTGACCCCAATATCTTATTGGGTTGAAGGTCTCGTTTGATCCTTCCCGGATCAAGCCATAGTGTCAACATAGTTCTTTCATTGTTCCATAATTCCAGGTCAAGAAAAACGGCAGACAATGTATCCTGGCTGTCTTTTATTAAATGGATATGTTTCAGCTCATCCCCTTCCTGCATTGGTTTTGAAAACAGGATGTAGAATTTCAATAAATTCTCAGGCAGTGTATCCAAGGCAGGGTAAACAGCTAATATCTCCGGGGCATTAAGTGAATTAATAGCAGGTATCGTTATTTCATCTATCAATTCATTTCTAACAAAAACTTTATATTTCAATCCCCGGGTAAAAGCAATGATCGGTTTGAATATTACTTTATCATTTTCAAATGAATAATCGCCTATTACCGACAGATCGCTTTCTGCTAAATGAATATGCAGTAACTCATTTACAGAATCCTTTGAAACAGATGAAAGAATTTTTTGAGGAACAATCAAAGCAACTGCCTTATCTCCTTCCCACTGAATTGAAAGAGTGCCTGGATCTTTTTTTTCAGCGCAACCACTAAATGTAAAATAAAAGACCAGGCTACATATTATGCAGAACCCGGTCTTCCTGTAATTATTCACAATAAGATCATTTATGAAAACAACCTGTCAGTAAGTGTTGACAGATCAAGATCGCCATTGCTTTTACGTTGCAGTATCAGCACCTTGGTATCATCTAATTTATCCATTTGTAATACACTTACTACCGGCAGTGTTACAAAATCAACACCGGCAGTTGAGAAACTTTCCTTTATTGGTTCTGTTAAAGATCCTTCATAGGTTGCTATCTTTTTATAGTTCACTCTCATTACAGGGCGACTTGAATTTGCCATCACCAAATAAGAGTTGTCCTTATTTGAAACTGTGATCATGTCAATGGGTGAATTACCTGCGCCAAACTCTCCCACTGTTCTTCCTTTTACATGTTTGCCCGGTTGCAATTCATCCATAGGAAACAAAACAAGCGGTGTACAGGTGTAGCTGGCCACCAGGTATTTTTTTCCGTTCAGTGTTGCTGTTGTAAATGTCCTGATCGGTGAGTTGGTTTCATACTTGCCATGCGCTGCATGATATATTTCCAATGAAGAATGCTGTTGCTTATCCGTAAAAGGAAATGGAATTACACGGAAAGCAGAGCTGAACTCCTGGTTAGATATACCGCTCAGCATAACACTGCCGTTATCATAATTGAGATCTGAAATAACCGACTCACGAAGTGAACGGCCCCTGTTGTCTTTTTGATCTTCAGCAGGCACATTGGCAATAGACGATACACTAAATTCAATATCCTTTAAACTGACTGGCTGAATGGTTTCTCCTTCCAATTTAAGTAACACGGGTGTGCCATCCATATTTTCTACAGCGCAATATATTTTCTTTGACACAGGGTTAACAGCAATATCCTTAATTCTTATATTCTTTGCTTCTGTACCCAATGATGCAGCAATTTTTACATCAATATTTTTGATCTCCACATTTGCTGCTTTATCAACAGCTGTTTTATCCTTTGTATCAATAGCAAAAACAGACGCAGACTTTGAGTCGCCGATAAAAAGAATTCCATCGGGGCCAAAAGCAAGTGCACTGATAGATTTTATGCCGGGAGTTCCTTTTTTCATACCATATGGATTTGTGGAACCGCGGTCGGCTGCAATAAACAATACGAATATCATGCTCATTGCAATGACGTAAAATAGCTTTTTCATAATTGTATAGTTTTTAGTCCAGGAAAAAGAGAGAACGTAAGTTAAACCATTTCGGGCTTTCTGACCAGAACTTTATTTACACTTTTTAAAACCTCTTAGGAGAGGAAACACTACCAACTGAAGGGGATTAAATGTTGATCATCTGCATTGCCAGAAAAATTGTCAGCGGGGAAGTTAGCTGAACGGCATAATTTATGTTGACTCATAGACAGAACAACTGATAA
>DATDCP010000079.1:0-4625 GCA_036524255.1 Chitinophagaceae bacterium | reverse complement strand
ACCCAATTGAATTTGATAAAAGTGTAGAGTAAACCGATTAATCCCATCACGGGAACCAGGTAAATCAAATTGTCCATAAGTGTTGATTCTTAAACAGTTTAATGCTCCATCGATTTATATGGAGGTCGGCAAAGATAGGGGAGAAAGGTGAATTTGAAATTTAGATTTCGGATTTTGAGTTTATGATTTACTAGTTGATTTCAATGAAGATTTGGAGCTTAAACCTACCTTTTTTAGTAACTCATTAAATCGTGGATCATCACGGATCGAATCAAACTTAGGATCGATACCAATACTGCATAATGATTCCTCGTGCTTGTGAAAACTTTTTTCAAGCCATTCAAAAGCCTCATCTGTTTCACCAAGTGCCACATACACTAATGCAACACCACGATAGTCATTTGAACTCAGCATTTTTTCTATACCGTTGTTCTCAATAATTCTCCTTGCCTCATCTTCCTGACCCGATACGGCATATATATATGCAAGTGCCACATCTGTTTTGATCTTATTACCAGTGAGGCTTCCCCATTTAATGGTTTCATTGATCGCTTCATCATACATTTCTTTGCCTGTATAAACAAGTGAAATAAGACGATGAACAGGAACAAATCCCGGATCAATTTCCAATGTTGTCAAGGCAGTTTCTATGGCTTCATCATACTGTCCCATATAATATTGGAAGATCCCTTTATCTTTTAATATTCCTTGGGAAATAGGATCAAGCTCAACTGCAATATCGATCTCTTTAAATGCTTCCTGGGGTTTGCCTATAAATAGAAGAAGCTCGGCATACCAGTGATGACCTGTCGCGTTTTTAGGATCAAGTTGTAAACCCAGTTTAAATTCTCTTTCGGCACCTGCCCAATCCCAATCATTCAGCATTAATGAAATTGCAAGTGATATATGTGCCTCGGCAAGTTGTGGATCAATTTCAAGTGCCTTATGAACGGCATCCATTTGTTTTTGATAAAGATCTCTTCTCGAAAGATTCGTGTATTCTCCCATCAGGCTAAGTGTATCGGCAATACCTGCCCATGCCAACGCATAATCAGGATCTTTTTCCAAAGCTCTTTCAAAATACTTTATAGCTACTGTCAGGCCTTGCTCATTTCTTTTCTTCCAAAAAAATAATCCCTGCAAATACAATTGATAGGCTTCAGTATTATCAGTATATCTTTTTTGTAGTGTTACTTTTTCTTCACTACTCAACTGTAATCGCAATGCTTCTACAATTTTTATTGATACGTCTTCCTGGATGTCGAAGATATCATCAAGTGTACCGCGAAAACTTTGCGCCCAAAGATGAACATCACGACATGCATCAATGAACTGTGCCGTGATCCGCAAATTGTTGGCTGCCTTTCTTACACTACCTTCCAGGATAAAATCAGCTCCCGTTTCTTTACCGATTGTCTTTGTATCCTTCGTCGTGTTTTTATATTTCATCGACGTGGTACGTGAGATCACGTTGGTGTCTTTCAGCTTTGATAAGTTTGAGATGATTTCTTCGGTCAATCCATCGCTGAAATATTCCTGGTCAGGATCATTACTCATATTTACGAAGGGTAAAACAAGAATGTGTTTTTGGCGTACTGCTTCGCCTTTGCCTTCAAGAATTTCTGCATCTGGAATTACCAACCCCGGGTTACTGATGGCATAGATCTCCATTTGTCCTTTTACATTCTTTAATAAATATCTACCCATGGAAACTGCAGAAACTTCTTTTTGATTTTTTATATCATCATAAGCTTTGCTTGATATAAAAATACTGCCGGGCACTGCAAATGATTCCATTCTTGATGCAATGTTCACTCCATCGCCATATATATTATTATCTTCAACAAGCACATCACCCGTATGAATGCCGATCCGCAAGGGAACAAGGGGAGGACTCTGCATTTCCAATTGCAAAGCAGTTGCAGCCTTTACACTTTCCAGCGTACTTGTAAAGCTGCAAAGAGCTCCGTCACCATGAAATTCCAGCAAACGACCACCATGATCATTCACTACTTCTTCCAGTTTATTTTTTAATCGTTCACGGGAACTCATTGCCAAAGATTCATCGGCCTCCATTAAGGCAGTGTAACCGACAATATCGGCAAACATAATTGCTGCTAACTGACGTGAATAAGCCATAATTTATTGGGCTGTGAAGTTACCAAAAATGAGAATGCGTTAATGTTAGGGAATTGTATTTTATAAGCTGAACTTCATTTACTACTATTTTGCTTCCGTTGCGACGCTCCGTTCATCTTTCAGTTCATTATTGAACAAGTGCGTCGCAGTTTACCCAGAGCGAAGCGAAGGGTCGCACTCTTGTACTGCAACAATTCTATTCGGCAATTATTGGAGAAGCCTGTCCAGAGCTAAGATTGGAAATACAAATGATAGTGTTTGCTGCAATTGGGATTGAAGGCTGATCTGCAATTCGGGCATTGGTCATTTGAATTCATGTATTCATTAATTGTCAGTTCAGATCTACAAACTCCACAAAGAATTGCTTTTGTGTCCCACTCGTCTTTATTCCAAACCTTCGCCGGATGATCAGTTGTTTCTTCATGACATTGATAGCAGGGGTAATATTTGTCACAGCATTTGAATTTTATAGCAATAATATCAACTTGTGAATGATAATGCTCACAACGGGTTTCATCATCAACAAGCTTTCCATATACTTTGATCGCATCCATTTTGCCACTAAAGTGAGGAATGATTTAAGAAAAAAGAAATTTCTTTGGATAAATTGCAACATTTCCGAAACCAACCCGTCAAATGGCAAGTGAATAATATTACCGGGCAAAATACCACAGACCGTGACCTTGTGGGTAGGGTATTAAGTGGCGAGACCAATGTTTTTGGTATTATTATTAAGAACACTGAGAATCTTGTGGCTAAGATCATTTTTGATATGATAGCGAGTGAAAGGGATAGAAAAGATATTGCGCAGGATGTTTATATAAAAACGTATCAAAAACTGCCTGGGTTTAAATTTCAATCAAAGCTTTCTACATGGATCGGGCAAATATGCTATAACACTTGTATAGATCACCTGCGAAAGAAAAAACTCGTATTGGCTGACAGTATTTTTGAAACAGAAACAGATCCATCAAACGATATCCTTGACATGATGAATTCATCACAGGGAAATTTTGATGAGCCTGTAGATACTTTAGTTATCGAAAAAAATATTTCTGAAATTGTAAAAAAGAAAATTGAAAAACTACCGGCGATTTATAAGACACTGATTAGTTTATATCATAACGAAGAACTAAGCTATGACGAAATAGGTACGATAACCGGTTTACCCGCAGGAACGGTGAAAAGTTATTTATTCAGGGCGAGAAGAGAATTAAAGAATGATCTTTTACTTCATTATAAAAAGGAGGATCTATGGTCATAAAACATTTAACTGATGATGAAGCGCAGCTATATGCAGCAGATAAGCTTAATTGTGAAAAACGGATTGCTGAGCATATTCAATTATGCGAGGAATGCAGATCGAAAGTTGAAGTTTATCAATTGTTGATAACTGGCATTAGGCAACAGCCGCAGCCTGCTTTTAATTTTAATTTATCTGAATTAGTTGTTCAGCAATTGCCTTCGCCAAAAGAAAAGACAAGCGACAGGTTGCTTCTGTGGGTGCTACTATTTATAGGTATTGGTTTCATAGGTACAATTTCTTATTATTTCGAGGGATCATTTGTTTATTTATTCAGTGGAATTGCTGCTATTTTCATTTACTTGATCATCATTACGGCATTAACCATTATTACGGGATTGTTAATTGCTATGTATAAAAAATATGATAGCGAAATGAAATTGCTGGATTCCTATTGATCTTTTGCAACATTCTTTATAGTCATTCGTCTGATAATAATAAAACCCAAAAAATGAAGAAAATAATAGCAATCGCAACAGTATGTTCAGCAAGTTTTACGGCAAATGCACACGACAGTGACGTTGTATATAATGAGGAAATATTACAGGTTGCTGCAGCCATTTTTGTTGTCGGCATGTTTATGTATTTTATTATTGACATTCTGAGACGAATATTTGAACACCGGCTTAAAAACAAAATTGTTGACAAAGGAATTTCTGAAAACATAGCCCAATCTATTTTAGCTACTCAAAAACCGGAAGATAATAGATTCGCCAATGTGAAATGGTTTGCAATTTTAGCCGGCATCGGTTTGGGTCTCATGGTTGTTAATTATACGCAACCGCTGGGTTTTCATTCATTAGCGATCATGGCATTCAGCATTTCACTTAGTTTTTTGGGGTATTACTTTTTTACCAGGAGTGCAGGAAAATAATTTTCCTTTAGTTTAGAAAGACTTTGGGGCATAGCTTTTGCTCCCCGATTATTTGGTACATAAAGATATAGGTAGCGATTTGACGATTTGACAAGTCCCTTCCTTGGCCGTTTGCCTTTTGCAGACGGCTTTTTATTTTTAATGTAAACGGGATTCTTCCAAAAGTTTTTTAAGCGAAGTCAGCATCATCTTCCAGTTTTTTTCAGAATGATCTTTAGTTTTTTCATCAGGGTTATTATCCTGTGTTAGGATAACCATAGTTTCATTATCTTTTTTTGCAAGATCGATCGTTACTATATGATAATTCTC
>DATDCP010000078.1:0-5159 GCA_036524255.1 Chitinophagaceae bacterium | reverse complement strand
GTGCAGGCCCAATCCTATGATAAATGGGAGATCTATCAAAACCGTAAAGAGGTGAATACTTTTAATAATAAAAAAGAAACGAGTGATGAAAAAAGAGTCGTTCTCCTGAACCGGTTCCTGGAAGGACCCGGTTTTTTTGTTATTGAATACACACCTGCTGCCGAACAGGCAGAATGGATCCGCACTATTGCTTTTTATGATTCAACCGATAAAGAAATAAGAGAATATAACAACACTCTTTTCCTGCGCATACACAATTCAGAAATTGCTGGCATCATGGAAGGACGGCAAAAAGTAAGAGTATATAGCTGGGCCATTCCAAAAGATCCGGCTGTTGCCGCCACGGTTCGAGTTCGTCGCATACTTTTGTGTACATTATATACACGATGAGCCGAAAGATCATTTACATCATCAATCCCATTTCTGGAACAAAATCCAAAAGTACTCTTCAACAATTTGTTGAAGCAAAAACAAAAGAAAAAGGTATTACTTATTCTGTTTTCCCTTCAGTTGCCGATGGGAATTATACTTTCCTTCATTCAATTATAAAGGAAGAAAAGATCAGCGATATAGTAATTGCCGGAGGAGATGGCACTATTAGCAATGTTGTCGGCAGCCTGTTAAATGAAGATGTAAACTTTGGTATCATTCCTTGTGGATCGGGAAATGGATTGGCACATACAGCAAAGATCTTAAAGCAACCATCGAAAGCACTTGATATAATTTTTAATGGAAAGGCGTCTGCTGTTGATGGCTTTTTCGTCAATGATCGTTTTGCCTGTATGTTAGCCGGTCTTGGCTTTGATGCAAAGGTGGCGCATGAATTTGCTGATCATCCAAAAAGAGGGTTAATGACCTATGCACAGTTAACCTTGAAAAATTTTTTTTCTATAAATCCATTCCGTTTTGAATTGAGATTTGAAAAAAAGAAGATCGATACAGATGCCTTTTTTATCAGCATTGCTAACAGTAACCAGTTTGGAAATAATCTTACCATTGCCCCAAAAGCAAGTTTAACCGACGGCCTGCTTGATATTGTGATCGTAACCGCCCAGAATAAAGTAAGTTTTCTTTTGCAAACATTAAAGCAAATGGCAGGCTGGAACGTGATGGAAGCCTCATCTGTAATAACAAAAAAAAGGGGTGTTATTTATTTTCAGACAGATAAGATCGAGATCATTAATCATTCACAAGCCCCCTTGCATATCGATGGTGATCCTGCTGAAACCCCTGGTAAACTTTCGATAGAAGTAAGGAAGAAATGTTTTAGGCTTATTCAGCCAGTTTAACAATCAATGAATCTTTTTTATTGAGCAGGTTAACAACTTTCTCAAAACTTTCTTTATTAAATAAAAAATCCGGCGAGCTCATTATGTTCTTCTTTTCTCTTTGTGTAAGATGAAAATTCAATGCGGCTTTGTCCTCTTTTTTTTCCGTTGCATATTGAAAGGTGACCTTGTTGATCTTATGCGTTGCACGTTGTGTATAATAACTTAGCAGGTCATTCTGAAAATATTCCATTGTTTTAAACCAATTATGCTGTAGCATCAGGAAAGGTTTTGTAGCATGGTCGCCTATATTTTCTGTAACATAGGGATAATCCCATCCTCCTGTTGGTCGATCTCTTAACTGAATGATCAGCACACCTCGGGTATTTTGATTAATCCAATCATCAAAAAATTCGAGGAACCGTAAACCGGTTTCTTGGCCGTAATTATCTCTTAGCCCCGCATCCATTACATCAATTACAGGGTCGGAAGGAAGCCATACATTGGGTAATACAATAGGAAATGTTGCATTCATCCTCAATGCAGTCAATATTCTTAGATTAAAAGGATCTTGTTTTTCAAAAAAAGAAGCAAAATCAATCACATCCGGGTCCATTCCGGGAAGTGTTGTAGAGTCATAACGGCTGCGCATCATAAATCTTATTGGCTGCGTGCTGATGATCATTTTCCTGCTATCCCTTGAAACAACAGAATTATAAAACGCCAGGGGAATAGTCGCATTTCTTTCATCCTCTTTATAATCCTTCAATTGTTTATTTAAAAACCCATTTGTGTTCTTATTCAATTTTGATTCAAAAGAATAAGCCCTGTCCTTTACATATATATAAGGACCGACCTCAAATTTCAGTGATGGCGAAATAAGATCTCTAGCTACAAAGGATGAGAATAAAGGATTCAAAAGATCACCCGAAATGTCGTCAACATATTTTTTGTCCTGCAAATGAATATTATCACCTTTTTGTTTACGTAAGTATAACTCACGGAAATAAGAAGCACCGATCATTCCCCCGGAAGCTCCGGTAATGAGAAAAGTTTTTTTCATCATTTCACCATTAGTAACACTATCGAGTCTTTGGAGAATACTCATTGTAAAAGTTGCACTCCGATGTCCTCCCCCGCTTGTATTAACGATGATGAACAATGGCTTTTCTTCTCCTTGCTTTCTTTTCCAGTTTTCCAGTACCTGGATCATGTTCAGGCTATCATCAGAAACGTTTTTTATGGATGCCATTTCCAGTATATGTTCGCGGCTATAAGCAGGCCGTTCTTCCGTATTTGAGTATTTTAGACCAAAAGCTTTATTTCTCGGATCGATCCAATCCCATGTATAAAAAAGATTAAGAATAACTATTAAACCAAGAAGATATGGGATACTCCAGCTTTGTAAAAAATAGGTAAAAGCGCCAGCCACCCCGATGAGTATCGCAAAGAAAACCGTGATACTTGCAGCAGCTGGTATTTGAAAAAATGCTGAGTCTTGTAAAAAACCGATCCCGATCAAAAATAAAAAAGCTGCAAATACAGAAAGTACTGCGGCAAAGTGGTGACGTTTAAAAATATTATCAATGAAATCACGGGTATAGTGAGAAACATCCCTTGTCTTTTTTACAGACTTTGGTGTTTCAAGATACCATTCCACTTTAATGATCTTTGATTCGCTTGGCGGTAATTCACCTGGTTTTAAATGCCGGATATATTCTTTGGGGTTTCTTATCACCGGCATCATACGGCGGTAAATAGAACGATCAGCTCTGAAAAAATAAATAAACGAAATAAAGAGTATTACTATTAATCCCAACAAAAAACCACCGGCTAACATTAAATACTCTGCAGTAGGAATAAGCTCCTTGTACCTGATAAACTGCCATGCTTTAATAAAATAAAATATTAAAAATGCTGCAGGTATTACAAAGTTATTTATACAATATCGTAAAAACGGATTGGTGGTTGCCGCCAAAAACCTGAAGTGGCGACTAAATAATATGAAGCTGGCAATGTTCCAGCTCATAATAAACATACCGATAGCAATACCAACAATGCCTGCGCCAAGTGCATTTACATTACCAAGATATTCCGGCGCCAGGTAAAGGGAATCGGCACCAAAGGTTCTCATGAAAGTACCATTGATAGTACTAAACAAAACAAACCAGAAAATAAGTAACACCTGGTATTTTCTGAAATGCAGAAACAACAGTTGAACAGGAAAAGAATAAAAGAATCCGCGAAGCCAGGCTTTCATAAGTAATGGAGAGGCGGTTTAGTTTTGTTTAAAATTAATATTAAACCGGCGTTATTTCAAAGTAACTATTATTTACTTTTTATAAGGTATCCTGTCCAGAAAATCGACAACAAAAGGAACATCGCAATTAATTGATGAAACTGTGCCGTCCATTCAAAAATCCCCCAATGATTTGGTACGATCTTCACACTGGTAAAGACTGAGAAAATGCCAAGAACAATCTGTGTAGTTACAAGCAAAAGAGGAAGCCATTTTGTTTTCAAAAACAATTTACTGCCGCTTATTTTAGAAGCTTTCCATGTCCAGATAAGAATTAGAACAAAAAGAATATAGGCAAGTGAACGATGGAAAAAATGAATAGTGATCTTGTTCTCAATTAAATTCAATAACCCACCAGGTGAAAACATTTTAGTTGGAAAGAAAGTACCGTTTATATCGGGCCAGGTAGGTGCAACAGTTGCTGCTTTGTGACCTGCCATCAATGCGCCGAATGCTAATTGTAAGATCAGCACTCCAATTATTACCCAGGTAAAATTCTTTAGTGATCTGTTTACAATTCTTTTTTCATTGGGCACCAATAATTGTAAAGCGAACCAAAATGTATAACAAAGCAATCCCAATGCTAATACAAAATGTAGCATCAGTCTTGTTGGCTTTACATAAATAGCATCTCCTGTTAACCCACTTGCCACCATGATCCACCCAACAGCTCCCTGCAATGCGCCTAAAAGAAAAAGAATGATCAATGGTTTTATCATTTCTTCTTTAAATCTCTTTTGAAAAAGAAAAATGATAAAAGGAATTGCAAATACAACTCCGATCAATCTTGCCCAAAAACGATGAAACCATTCCCAGAAAAAAATGGATTTAAAATCCTGTAGGGTAAAATCTGAATTGAGAAGTAAAAACTGCTGAGTCTGTTTATATTTATTAAACTCCTCTATCCATTTTTGTTCATTCATAGGTGGCAGCGTACCTGTGATCACATTCCATTCAGTAATGGAAAGTCCAGAACCAGTAAGACGTGTAACGCCCCCTAATAATATTTGAATGATCAGCATACAAACGCCGATCATTAACCAAATGGCGACTGCTCTCGAAGTTCTTTGTGGATAAAATTCCGTCATAGCGCCGCAAAGTTAGTTGCTGCTGATGTTGAAAATAATTTTTGTTCTGCGATATTTGTGCAACCTCACAAAATGCTAAGCCCTTTTTACCAGGCCCAATTAACTGAAGCCGGTTGCGATGAAGCCGGACGTGGTTGTTTTGCAGGTCCGGTATTTGCTTCGGCAGTTATTCTCTCAAAAGATTTTTATCACCCATTACTGAATGATTCAAAACAATTATCCGAAGAGGAAAGAAATGAATTACGAATAGTTATTGAAAAAGAAGCGATCAGTTTTGCTGTTGCCAGCATCAGCCATGATGAGATCGACCTCATCAATATTTTGCAGGCATCGATAAAAGCAATGCATATTTCCGTAAACCAGCTAAAGCCAAAGCCCCAGTTGCTTTTGATCGATGGAAATTATTTTGTTAAGTATAAGAGACTTCCTCATCGTTGTATCATAAAAGGCGATGGTATTTATGCATCTATTGCCGCAGCAAGTATCCTTGCTAAAACTTATCGT
>DATDCP010000077.1:0-7136 GCA_036524255.1 Chitinophagaceae bacterium | reverse complement strand
TTCTATAAAAATGATTTAAAAGGCAATAGTCGCTTGCTAACACCACAGGAGCTCATAAAGTTAAAGCCGCAACCCGTTTATATACAGTATCAGTAAGTTTTCCTGAGAAATATTTATTAGGCGTACTGCACAACTACTATCAACATCGTTGTTTCCAATTTGCTGCTTCGTCACGCAAATTGCTCACTTGTACGCCTTGTTCACTATTTAGCAATTTTGAGTCTTTGTCATGTCGAGCCGGTTATTGATGACTTTTAAAAGTATTGTAAATCGAGGCGAGACATCTCAGGTTATAACGATTCAGAGATGTCTCACCTTACATCACTAAAGCTGTAACCGAACTAAACAGTCGGTTCGACATGACAAGTGGGAGTGGCTTTTTAGTTTGCTTTGGTCCCGATAAAATCGGGGCCTCGCAATGACGATACTCTGATGTTTTAAAGTTTTCCTTATTCTTTCGGAGTTTCGTCATTGCGAGGCCATTTTTTAAAATAGCATCAAGTTTAATGGTGCAGGCCGAAGCAATCTAATATTTAGTTGAGTTTACTGCAGGAGAGCTTTATTTGCCCAACCCGGCACTAAGGAAGGAATGAATAACTCATCAAAGCATGCTTTTGATCCATCCCCCATCAACTGCCAGGGAAACACCTGTAATATAACCAGCTCTTTCGCTTGCTAAAAATGTAACAGCAGCAGCAAATTCTTCTGGTCTTCCAAAACGCCCTAATGGTATTTCATTTTTTGCATTTGCAAATGCTGAATTCTTTTCAACCAATTTTTTTAATCTATCTGTCTCTGTATAACCAGGCATTATATTGTTTACCGTAATATTATGAATACCTAATTCATTAGAAAGCGTTTTCATTAAGCCCGCAACAGAAGCCCTGATAGAATTGGATAGCACCAAGTTATTAACCGGTTGCTTTACCGCCTGTGATGTAATAGCAATGATCCGTCCCCATCGTTGTTGTTTCATTCCAGGTAAAAATCCATTGATCAATCCAACAACACTTACAAGCAGGCTTTGATAGGTTTTATCCCAATCTTCTTTTTTAAAATCTTCAAACTTTCCTGTAGGTGGGCCACCTGTGTTGGTAATTAGAATATCTATCTGATCATAAACCTGTAAAGAGTTTTTAATGATCTGTTCCCTTTCATTATCGTTTGACAGATCCCCGGCTAGTGCCAACACTTCGCCACCACTTATTTTTTCAATCTCGAGTTTTGTGCTTTCGAGATTTTCCTTATTGCGGCCGTTTATAATAAGTTTAGCTCCTTCTTTTGCCAGCTCAATTGCAACAGCTTTTCCAAGTCCCTGGCTGGAGGCAGCAACGAAGGCTATTTTATTTTTTAATCCCAGTTCCATATTTTCTATTTTCTTAAATAATCATCAGTTTTATCTAACCAATCCTGGCGCGGTGGAGCCCAGGTATCTATTTCTTCTACATCACCGATCATCAGTGCTTCATGCGGAAGATTTGATGGGATGATAACAACATCACCGGAAAAAAGGTCCATCGTTTGTTCTTTATTATTTCCAAACCAAAAACGTATTTGCCCCGATACAACCTGCGTCACCTGTTCATGTACATGATGATGAAGTGGCACAATAAAGCCATCTTTAAATTTCATTTTAGCGATCATCAGCTTTTCGCCGGAAATAATTTTTCTCGCCATGGAAGGAGTTACATCCTCTGTTGGAACAGTTTCCCAATTTAATTTATTTAACATGAGCAATGCTTTTAAAATTACTTTATTTCAAAAAATTGGCGAGCAGTCAATATTTTGTGTTTGTCAATGTTAGCATAAGATAATAAAGATCATAAATAATGATAATCGCCGCTATGACGCCTATGATTATTTTATAGGCTTGTCGTTTTGCGAAAATAAGCATCACTACAAATTGTGCAATGGATAAAGTGGTACTAAGAACCCTGATCCCTTTGTATAAAGCCCTGTTATTGCTTATATCAGAATAGCCAAAAATAAAACTCCAAAAAAACCACATAAAAACATTCATCAATATTAGAATCGCGATGATCAAATAGCCAAGATCAATATTTGATCTTGGCAAACCCCCGTAAGATCTATCAAAAATTGTATGATTAGGATCTGTTGTTGCTGCCGGGTTTAAATTATCGCCACAATATTTACAAAAGTTACTGTCGTTTTCATTTGTCTTGCCACAGTTACTACAGATCATAATGAATGATGTACCTTTTAAATAACGATTGAGTGCATAAATATACTCACTTTGGTTATCGTTACCGAACTTCATATTTTCACAAGCAATCTAATTTGTGGTCAATAATGAAAAACTATTTTATCCCGGTAGCATGGGCGCATCATACTAATATTTATGAGGTCAATATCCGTCAGTATAGTAATGCAGGAACGTTGAATGCATTTGCAGAACATTTACCCCGACTGAAAGACATGGGAGTGGAGACTCTTTGGTTCATGCCTTTGCAACCAATTGGTAAACTCCATCGCAAAGGAACACTTGGCAGCTATTATTCCATCAGCGATTATATAAATTTAAATCCTGAATATGGTGTGCTTGATGATTTTAAATTATTAGTTGAAGAAGCGCATCGCTATAATATTAAAGTGATCATCGATTGGGTGGCAAATCACACATCATGGGATCATTTATGGACGCAAACACATCCGGATTTTTTTTCAAAGAAGGAGTATGGGGATTTTCGTCCGCCCTATCCTGATTGGGCAGATGTCATTCATTTAAACTATGAGAATAAGGAATTATGGCTGGCAATGGTGAATGCAATGAAGTTTTGGGTAAAGAATTTTGATATAGATGGTTTTCGCTGCGATATGGCGCATCTCGTACCGCTGGATTTTTGGGAGTATGCAAGAACTGAGCTTGATAATGAAAAGAAATTATTCTGGCTGGCTGAAACTGAAGAACCTAATTATCATGAAGTGTTTGATGCAAGTTATACTTGGGAATTTCTCCATACAATGGAATCTTATTGGAAAAGAGAAACTAATATCCATGGTCTTGATGCAGTTTTGAGACGTTACGAAAACGCTTTTCCCAAAAATGCGATAAGGATGTTCTTCACTTCTAATCATGATGAGAACTCACATAGCGGAAGTGAATATGAAAGAATAGGACATGCGGCAAAGGCCTTTGCTGTTTTTTGTGCAACCTGGAATGGAATTCCCTTGATCTACAGCGGACAGGAATTACCTAATTCACAACGATTGAAATTTTTTGAAAAAGATCCGCTACATTGGTCGGGGAATTTTGGATTGCATAATTTTTATAAAACGCTATTGGAGCTTCATCGAGATCACCCTGCTTTGCGTGCTGCCGATGAAAATGTAAGAACGAAAAGGATCCCGACTTCTGAGGATGAAAAAATATTTTCTTATCTGCGTAAAATAGGGGAGAGAGAAGTCCTTGTTATATTAAATCTTTCTGCAATTGACGATCTGCATTTTGAAATAACAGGAGAGGACGTTTCAGGTATTTACAGAAATGTTTTTACTGACGAAACTATTGATCTAACCCTCAATAGGAACCTGGCTATGAAAGCATGGGACTACTTAGTTTTTGAAAAATAAAAAACCGCCCCAATTACGAGACGGTTTATCATTCAATTGTTTATTGTTTTAATCAGTCAAGTCAAGTGGATAAGTGTAGCTTCCTCTAAACCCAGGATAAAATCCTTCTAATTTAATCGTACCAACAGCACTGTTAAGAATTCTGCTCAATTCATCTATTGATTTAATTGCTCTGCCATTCACACTGGTGACCACAAAGCCTTCATCCATTTTTGTTTTACTTAATTTACCACCTTCTCTTATTTTCTTTACAACTACACCACCAGTTACCTCGTATTCATCAGCTTTCTTTGAATCAAGATTAGCAAGTTCTGCGCCGATGATATCACCAGCGGTAGTTGCTACTTCAACGGCACTAACCTTAGCTTTCAACGTAACAGTAGTGTTGTGTTCTTTACCGCCACGCAGATAAGACATTTGTACTTTATCATTCGGTCTGAAACCGGCTATTTGTGCACTCATTTCAATTCCGCTGGAAACCGGAGTGTTGTTTACTTTAGTAATGATATCACCTTTCTTTATACCAGCTGCATAAGCGCCACCATCTGTAGGAACTGCTGATACATACACACCTTCATTTTCTTTAATGCCAAGTTCCTTCATTTGACTTTCACTGAGGTTGCTGGCATATTGAATACCAAGATAGCCTCTTTGTACATCGCCAAATTCCACTATATCATTAACGATCTTCTTTGCAATGTTTACAGGTATTGCAAAAGAGTAACCGGCATAAGTGCCATTCGGTGCTAAGATCGCCGAGTTAATACCAACAAGTTTACCATCTGTAGTTACCAATGCGCCACCGCTGTTTCCCTGGTTTACCGCAGCATCTGTTTGTATAAATGATTCTACCGGAGAAATATTCGTGCCTCTTGTTTGTCTTTCATTAATTCCGATGCTTCTTCCTTTTGCACTAACGATTCCAGCTGTAACTGTTGTTTCTAATGTAAGCGGGTATCCGATTGCAAGAACCCATTGTCCAAGTTTTACTTCATCAGAATTACCATAAACCATATATGGGAAACTAGTGCCATCAATTTTCAAGACGGCAATGTCGCTGCTGGGATCTTTACCGATGAGTCTTGCTTTGTAAGTTTTCTTATTATGGAGTGTTACATTTATTTCACCAGCTACTCCACCATTTTGATCACTAATAACGTGATTGTTGGTGACAATATAACCGTCATCACTGATCAGCACACCGCTACCAGAAGCTCTTTGTTCCGGGATCATCTGTGGACCGAAATCAAAGAATTGATCAAACCAGCCATCAAGTCCACCGCGGCTTCTGTTATTGCTGCGGGGAAGCTCGTTACTAACTTTTTGAGCTGCTATTTTTGTTTTAATATGAACAACAGCCTGGACAGAAGTACTTGCTGCTTGAGTAAAATCTATGTTAATAGGAGCATTCGCTACATTGCCATCGAAAAACCCTGCATAATTGGCAGGAACTTTTGCCTCAGATTGAATCGCTACAAAGTCTTTATGCGCAAATTTTGAATAACCCCATACACTGGCAAGAGCAGATCCGCTGCTGATTGCCACAATTAAAAGCACATTTTTAAATTTCATGGTGTTAATTATTTTTTTCTTTTT
Organism: Chitinophagaceae bacterium; assembly: GCA_036524255.1. Taxonomy (GTDB): domain Bacteria; phylum Bacteroidota; class Bacteroidia; order Chitinophagales; family Chitinophagaceae; genus VBAS01. The sequence continues at coordinate 1,949 of DATDCP010000077.1, read as the reverse complement.
ACTGTTTCAAATTACATGCCTATACAAAATAACGAAGTAGTTTCCTGAAAAAATGTCCTTTTAGCCAGTTTAACATTTAATTTACCAGACTCTTCGTACTTCCGGAGATTAAAATTAGTAAGATTTATTGATTGATTCTAATAGAAAAATTCACAGTTTGGTAAGAAAGTTTATTGTGTCAATACCGTCGGCATAATCGGTTAGGGAAGGTAATTGTGCCTGACCAAACTGGATATGGTCATGACCAACGGTACATTGCAGATCATCCATCGATCTCAAACTTCCTTCTACTGTGTTTTTATCTGTGTAAAACTCGTAATTCAGTTGGCTGATGGGAGAGAAGATAGATGGATTTTCCAATAGAATTAATGATTCATTTGCCATATAAAATTTACCATTCAGAATATGCAGCGCTAAATTATAATCGTAATTGTTTCTGTATTTATGATGGTCTTTGAAATGATCATATTTTTTAAATACAGTAAGCAAAGGGATAAAATCATAATCTTTTGGAACAAATATTTTGGTCACATTGCGACAGCCCATTCCAAAATAAAGGTGAATATCATCAGCTAATTTTTCAAGCTCTTCTGTTGTTTCATTGCCAGCTAAGATCGCGACCGAAGTCCTGTTTCTCCGAATGATGTGCGGATATTTTTTAAAATAGTACTCAAAATATCTTGCTGAATTATTGCTGCCGGTTGCTATATAAGCATCACAGTCTTTCAACATTTCCTGGAATACGATCATTTCATTTGATCTTTTATTCCATTCAATAAGCTTCTGAGCCAGATGTTTGATGAGCACCTCATCTTTTGAAGAAGCCTTAATGATCGCTTTATGCCCGGATATAAAAACACAAAGAAGATCATGGAAGCCAACCAGCGGAATATTGCCGGCCATTACAATTCCGATCTTTTTTGGAGCGACTGTTTCAATTTTATAGGAGGATGTCCAGTTTTCCAGTTTTTGTTTATCCAGGAAATGCTTTGCTATATTTCCCGCTGCTATATCTACAAATTCCGGCGTAAACCACGGATTTATCAAACTTGCCCTCTGTTTTGTTTCCAGCCATTCAGGTGACCCGGATAAAATATATTGGCCAAGTTGGGTGGCCAGCTCAATTCTCATTTGTAAATTCATTTCAGCAATCTATATTTGTTGGGCAAAAGTAATTCTCAACCCGTTAATAAAAATTTTATGGCAATTAAGATAACAGAAGAATGTATCAACTGCGGAGCCTGCGAACCAGAATGCCCGAATAATGCAATTTATGAAGGCGGCGTGGAATGGGCTCTTTCTGATGGAACCACAGTAAAAGGTACTTACACACTAATGGACGGCACTACTATGGATGCAAGTCAGAAGAATCCGCCTGTGGCTACTGACATTTATTATATAGTGCCGAATAAGTGTACCGAATGCCAGGGCTTCCATGAAGAGCCTCAGTGTGCATCTGTTTGTCCTGTTGATTGCTGCGTACCAGATGATATGTACAAAGAAACAGTTGATGAGTTATTGGCCAAAAAGGAGAAGCTGCATCTTTAAAAAAGTGCTGATGATGTGGAAAAGATTCCATCATAATTGATGAGATATGCTCTTTAATAGATTAACTTTAGTTCAAATAAAAAGCGGCAAGTGAGCTGCGAAATCAGGCGGGTGATATGTTCCGCTGTAAAAAGGTGAAGGGAGAACGTCCTTCACCTTTATTATTTAATAATGGTCGCTTAAAACCATGTTATAATCTTCTTTTTTCTGCTTTTTAGTTTTTATTACAACATTTTTTCTTCAATATTTGTAACTGTAAATCACCTGTAACCACACATGAAAAAGAACATTGCCTTAGTAACCGGAGGTTTTTCCGGCGAAGCGGCCATATCCTATAAATCAGCCACTACAATTGATAACCACCTTGACAGGGAAAAGTTCAATGTTTATAAGATCGATAT